>JBDRAP010000234.1:0-12934 GCA_043823615.1 bacterium | reverse complement strand
GTAAAGGTCATTGCCGCCAGCTCCAATCCAGCAATGATGCCATCCTCCATGGCTATCAGCTCTGCCTGTATCTCTACATCATCTGGTACAGTTAATTGAGTCGTTATATCCCCGCTGCCTATATCTTCAAGGAGTGCTGCTGCAATGATGCATTTTATTTCGTATATGTTTAGCTTGCTATCCAAAAATGCCCCCATGGTTGATAATTTTGACCTGTGCAATTAGAAACAGGGAATATATCCGCAGATTTCGCAAGAATTATCACAGATTAAAGAACTTGCAAGACAAATTCAACAATAATACGATGGTGAACTTGTAGAGACAGAGGGCAGGCACAGGGGCCTGCCCCTACGACAATGTTACGAACCATCACAGCCTGCTTGCTATAGTGCCTTTCAGATTTTTCCTGATAATCTGTGTAATCTGCGGATAAATCTTAATTGCACAGCTCGACATTTCATAAAATCATAAACGGTTATTGATTGCCTGCCTTTTTCGCTGTAATCATGATTTCCTTGTAGACTATGGCAACGGATTGAGTATATCCCAATATGTTTCCGGCCGTCTATCCCGATAAAATGCCCATATATTCTTAAAATCGCGGATTGTTTCCAGCTCTAAATCAGCTACCAATACATCCTCTTCTGTGCCACCGGATTCAGCAAATATTTCTCCATCAGGGTTAGCAAAAAAGCTATTTCCAAAAAACTTTTGTCCCTGTTCATCACCAACCCTGTTAACGCGTGCTACAAACAGATTATTGGCTATGGCATGGGAGCAGATTATTTTCTTCCATCTTGGCTGAGAGGCTAAGGAAGAAGCTGTTGGTGCAAATATTATCTCTGCACCCTTTAATCCAAGAACCCTGGCTGCCTCAGGAAAAAAATTATCCCAACAAATAAGCACCCCAATAGATGCGTATTTGGTCTTAAATACAGGATAGCCATTGTTTCCATTGGCAAAGTAAAACTTTTCCTCCCAGAGTGGGATGTGCGGCACATGATTCTTGCGATATGTCCCCAATATTTTACCGTTTGCATCTATAACTACGGCTGAATTGTAGTAAATCCCCTCGTCTGCTTTTTCATAGATAGGAACAATGATTACTGTTTGATTTTTTTTGGCAAAATCAGCCATCAAGGTTACGGTTGGACCATTTACTGGCTCTGCCAGTAAATAATTTTCCGAATTTACTGACCTTGGAAACCAGTGAGTATGAAACAACTCCTGGAAACAAATAATCTTTGCCCCGTCCCCGGCAGCCTTTTCTGCTAAAGAGACAGCCTTTTGAACATTTTCTTTCTTGTCCTCTGTACAGGACATCTGGATCAAGCCTACTCTTACCATAATCATCACCTCGTTTAGATAGTAGGGGCAAACCCCCCGTGGTTGCCCTTTGCGTAAATGGTTGCCCTCTTATCTTAAAAAATATTGAACCCCATGCAATATTACACATCCAAGTATGCCGCACCCAATATCATCAATCATTATCCCCAGCCCACTAGGAAGTCGTTGAAGGGAATAAAGCGGCCCCGGCTTAATGACATCTAACACACGAAACAGAACAAAGCCACCTATAACCCACCATAATTTTGGCTGAATACCTATCATGGTAATGAGATACCCTGCTACCTCATCCCAGACTATGGGCTTAGCATCCTTGACCTTAAATATCGCCTCTGCCTCAGAGCATAGCCTTATGCCCACTACAGAGATAATTGCCACGCCAATCGTATAAAAAAGCCAGAAATGAGGGATGGATGACCATAAATGATATGCTGCTAAGTATATTATTACCCCAACCATGCTTCCGGCTGTACCAGAAGCCACAGGGGAATAGCCACTGAAAAATCCTGTAGCAAAAAATTTAACAATTATTTTTTTCATCATCTTTGTCCTTGCAATTGATTAGTCTTTATTTGAAAACCGAATAAACCACATATAACGATAAGAATCACCTACACAGCGGAGAAAATAACTACTAAACTTTGTAAGCAAAACAAAACTTTGATAAATTACAAAACTATCTCAAGCACGCCTCTGTTTCCGCTGTCAGGTTCATCGTCTTGCTATTCGATTCTTTTCCTATTTGTTCAAATGACAAATATGGAAGACTTGCTTGTTGTTGGGCATGTTCTATGGTCATTGCCACTAAATTGCCACAGACATCTACATCGATATAAATATTCTCGTTTATCTCTCGAGTTTCAGCGGTATCATAGTCTGAAAACTCAATCAGAGCAGTATCTGTATCGGAAAAGTATTTAATCTTCATGTCATTCTCCTTTTAAGTCCTCTGTCGAAAAAAGCATTATGAACAGTTTCTCCGTCCGGAAGTAAAATAACACGCAGAAATTTGTCCTCTTCGTCGATCTTTTTCCATTTTCGGATTCTACCATCCACCTGAATTTCTTTATAAGTAGGATTATCGATGGTCTCTTTAATCCATTCAATTTTTATTTTCGCACGATCAAGTCGCTGCTGAATGTGAAGAAAATATTGGGTAAACTTCATTTTATCCTTTTCCTTGCCTAACGATAAAACTCAGCGGAGGCGGTTAACCGTCCACTGGAAGCTAATGTTTATCTGTGCATATCTGTGGTTAATCTTTTTCCCTCAGAATCCTTCTATGTTTCATCAGGTATTCAATCCCTGTAATTGCAGTTATCCCAGCCACAATCAGCATCAGGAATAATGGTAGCCATTCTATGCCTATCCTTAGCCAGATAGGCATATATCCCATATACCCCCTGAGGCACAGGAGAAGAAGGATAGTAATAATCGTGCCCATTTGTAGAACAGTCTTTATTTTTCCACCTTCAGAGGCATGAATCACCACCCCAACAGAAACAGCCATCAGCCGAAGACCGGTTACCGCAAACTCCCGACAGATAATAAGTATCACTATCCACGCAGGAATATGCAGGGCAGGAATGCCTACAAAGGCAATAAAGGCTGCTGAAACCAGCATCTTATCTGCCAGTGGATCAGCAAATTTTCCCAGGACAGAGACCATATTCCTGTCTCTGGCAATCTTACCATCATACCAATCTGTGATAGCTGCCAAAATGAAGATTAATAGGCTGCAATAATATCCAAAAGGATTGTTTAAGAACAAAAAACCAACAAACACAGGTACCATAAATACACGAGCAAGGGTAAGTTTATTGGCTAAATTCATTATTTTTCGCCTTCTTTTGTGTTTCGCTGAGTTACAGAGGCAGTACCCTTATCAAGTGTTTCCTTTGTCTTGTCTACAGGTGTTGATTGCTTACTATTACCAGGTATACTGGTTTTACCAATAATACTGTTGTCCTCAGTTTTTTTAATTTTTTGGGTACTGGTAGCCTCTTTTGCCCTGCTTTGAGTTGTTTGAGTTGTATTTCCAGATTGCTCCTGAGAAAATATCGTCGTAATTGTTCCCTGCTTAGCTGCATTCTGTTTGTTTTCCTCATCCTTGGATGGAATTAGTGTTGGCTGTTCTTTTTTTATTACTGTCTGTATCTTCTCTGGCGTAAAGAGTATGGTTTTTGCTGCACCTGCCTTGCCAAGTGTGCCAATCGCCTTAGAGTTAAACTTCCATGCTATGGCACTGGCATTACCTATGGTTAGGCTTATTGTTTTCTTAGCATTCCATCTGATTTTTTCCCCAGCTTTTACAAGTATCTCCTTATTTTTTCCCGAATCAAGCTGTACCTGAACCCAGACCTCTTCAAAGGCATTTCCTGCAAGAAGAACACCCTTTATCTCTGGTTTTATTGCTAACGGTGTCTTTTGTTTTTCTTCTTTTTTCTCTACTTTTTCGTTTTTGCTTACTTCTTCCTGAGACAACAATTTATTTTTATCAATAAATACCTTTGGTTCTTTTTCTAAAAATGGAACAATAATTGCACCTAATATTCCTCCCGCAATAAGAAATCCAATAATGGTTAAGGTAACATAAAGATACAGATTTTTTCTATTGGCTACAACATTTCGTATTTTTGCGACATGAGCATCTACCACTTGTTTCTCTGTTTGTGGTCGTACTTCCTCCTCTTGTTTTTGTTGATCATTTGCATACCATGATAAAAGCTCCTGTATCTCTGTTTCTTCGAGCTTAAGATATTCAGCATATCGACGCAAAAACCCCCTTGCATACACACTTCCAGGAAAGGAACTAAAATTAGAGCTTTCTATGGCATCCAAATAACGGCTGGCAATCATGGTTTCTTCTGCTGCGTGTTCTAAGGAAATGTTTATTTCAAGCCGTCTTTTTTTAAGGATATCGCCGATTTTTTCCATTACTTTTTCCCCTTGTTATAAGTGTTCTGGTATCAGATGTTAGCATCACCCTTTGCTTGAGGATTTTTCATGTAGGAACAATTTGAAACCATTCCCTGCATAATTAACGCTGATAGACACTTATTATTTAACAATCCCTACCTTGCCTGTCCTGACATGTCCGTTACCATCCTTGAGCAAATACAGGTAAATCCCGCTGGCAATATCTTTTGGAATCCACGAATATGTCCCACTGGGTGCATCTGCCTCAAGCACAAGCTCACCAGCCGTATTGTAGATACAGAGGTGTGTATTTGCCTGCAATTTATCAAAATATATCGTTCCATCTCCTATAAGTGGATTGGGATAAATTGCAGCACTGTCAAGATTGGCTACAGGAGTAGAATAACAGCCAATCCCCGGTGAATAATTGTACACCCCATCATGTGTAAATATTCGATAATAATAGGTGGTGCCGTTTGTCAGCGTTTCATCTGTCCATGTTGTGGTATTTGCAGCCACACAGACCACCTCGCTGTTACCAGCAGTTGAACCGACTGTATATGTTGACCCGGCTGTAAGGATAGCCTGTGGATAACCCTGCTGACTCCTCAGGATTAATATGCCTGATACGCCTGATGATATGGCTGGCATGTTCCAGCTCAGGGAAATACAGCCATTTTTGGGTGTAGGCTGAAGGATAGAGGTATCGGGTGGAGCAGAGGTATCGCCAGCAAGGGTGATTGTCCCCATATCGACAATACTGTTAGTTGTTGTAGTAGCTATTGTTGCCGTAGCCGCAGCAATTCCATCCCCTGCTGCCCTTACCTCGACAACCATGGTATCACCTGAAGAACACTGAAACTGACTGCATCCGTCCAGACTACGAAAATTATCAAGGGGAATGTACCATGGTTCATCTTTTCCAACTGTTGATTGTGTGTCAGATTCTGTTCCGCTATCTGTTCTGAGTGTTGCATAAACAATCGTTCCTTTAGCAGGAATTGTTGTTCCCTGAAAATACACTCTTCCGATGACCATACGCCCGGTTTGAGATAACGAAATTGCCGGAACAGTAGTAATGGTAGCTATGCTGCTTTTTTCATCGCCAGATACAACCTGATAATAATAAGTTATTGTCCCTGAAAGTCCCTTAATCGTCACATAATGCGTATCATCAACAGTCCCCGCCCCTCGATTATCATACGCACTCATACCCAGAGCAACAGTTGTCCCATACTCAACCCAACCTTTTTCCGAAGCAGCAGTTGTCCAGGAAACAGTAAATGATTGATCTGTAAGGTTAGTTATTGTAGGTGTTCCTCCAAATGCAGGGCTGATACCAGCCAAAATCAAGACGCATATCAAGATATGTTTCATTGGTATCTTCTCCTTATAGCTTGAATTTACAATCCCTATTATTTTACCATTTTTTTGCTACTTCTGTCAAGTATTTATTGACAAATCCTTAAGCATAATGTTATAATTATTGGCATAGCTTAAAATGCAAAAAAGGAGATCAATGGTATGGGTAGCGTAAAAGATTTGACAATTCTCGAAATGCCTGATAAGGATAAAATCGGCAGAGGCAGGTTTTCTTTTTCTGACAGATATTCTGTGTTTGATTGGGGCAAAATGCCTGATGATATTCAGAACAAAGGGTCAGCCTTATGCATTATTAGTGCCTATCTTTTAGAAAAATTAGAAGACATGGGGATAAAAACGCATTATCTTGGTGTAATTGAAAATAATGTAGTAAAAAAACTCAGCGAGATTGAAACCATACCAACGCGTATGGAGGTAAAGCTGGTTCGAGTAATACAGCCTGAAATAAAGGAAGGCTGTTATGATTATTCATGCTACAATAATGAGCAGACAAACTTGCTTATCCCGCTTGAGGTAATTTACCGCAACTATCTGCCAGAGGGTTCGAGTGTGTTTAAGCGATTAAAAAATGGACAACTAACTATAGAAGATATAGGCTTGACAATTGATCCTGTTCCTGGACAAAAACTTGACCAGCCTATGCTGGACTTTTCTACTAAATTGGAAACAATCGATAGATACATAAGTCATGAAGAGGCGAAAACCATAGCCGGACTAAAGGAAGATGAGTTTCAGGAGATATTAAGGATAACAAGGGAAATTAACAAACTTATTGATGAAGAGGCTTGCAGGATGGGTCTTGTCAATGAGGATGGAAAGGTGGAGTTTGGGTTTGATCCAGAGCGCAGGATTGTTTTGGTAGATGTGCTTGGTACACCTGACGAATGCCGATTTACATTTGAGGGTATGCCGGTAAGCAAAGAGGTTGCCCGTATATTCTATCGAAAAACAATGTGGTTTCAGGATGTAGAAAAAGCAAAAAAAATGGACAGTATCAGTTGGAAAGAACTGGTACATACTGCCCCAGATCCTTTGCCTTTAAGGCTGAGGGAACTGATTTCCATGCTTTATCAGGCTGTAGCCAATGAGATGACCGGGCGGGTGTGGTTTGAGAACACCCCTGGATTAAGGGAGATACTGAAGGAAATAGGTCTGATCGTGGGCAGCAATTCTTGATGAGCATCGCGAGAACACTGATACTTTTACATTCCTTGCTTCTGTCAGTAAGAACATTCATGGTAGTGGCGAACGGCCGTTCGCCACTACTTCAAACCTCCATCAAAAAATGGAAGGTTAAAGATTGGATATGTATCCACAAAAAAGCCAGTAGAGCCAAAATTCTGAATACATGAGCAATTTGTCAAATCAATACCTTTCCAAAAATACATCATCTCCAACCGGTCCAACAATAAATCTTTTCCTGTCTTTTCTGAGGTCTACCTCATGGGCTTCGGGATAATAATCCCCCCTTGGATCAAGGATCATTCTAATTGTTGGTCTTATCAATGCCTGTTCGTGAGACCTTATCACAACAGAGACCTCCCCTGAATTAAGCCTGACCATACTGCCTACCGGATATATGGACATATGTTCCAGGAAGAGCCTGATCGCTTCCTGAGAGAATTTAGAATCTGTATCAGTAATAATAACCCTCATGGCATCATGGGGAAGAAATCTTTTTCGATATGGTCTGTCTGTGGTCAAGGCATCATAAACATCTGCCAGGGCAGCGATGATGGCATATTCATGAATCTCTTTTCCTCGAAGGCCACGGGGATACCCTCCCCCATCATATTGTTCATGATGTTGATAAGCAATCTCCCGAGGAATAGACCCTATCTCTTGATCAAAGCAAAGGATTTCATATCCATAGGTTGGATGGTGTTTCATAACATCAATCTCTTCATTGGTAAGCTTGTCCGGCTTGTTTAATATCTTATGCTCAATCCTTACCTTTCCAAGGTCATGAAGCAGTCCTCCAAGCCCTAATTCTTCTAATTCTTCTTTTTCCAGCCGTTTTTTTATTCCCATGAGAATAGAGAGTACACAAACATTTATGGAATGCGAGAAGGTATACTCATCGTGATGCCTTATATCTATCAAGTTAAGCAAGGTATGCTGATAATTATTCATTACCTCTTCTACCAGTGTACGAACAACTTTTCGAGCCCCTTCTTTATTTATCAACTTTCCTGCCCTGACATCATTAACCGTGGCTTTAACATAATCAATCGTATCTTTTTTTATCTCTGGCTTCAGAAGCACGGGAATATCCTTTATTAACTTCTGAGCACCTTTATCCTTTGGTAATTTTTCCTCTAAAAGATCTACTTTTGGTAACGTTGCCACAAAAAAACCTGCATGTGCCATAATCTAAAAACCCCCTAATCATGGTAGATTATTATATCATGATTAATTGTAGAAAGCAATAAATTTTGTAATTATTCAGTTATCTAAATGTGTAAGATAAGGGGAAATGGGGAAATGGGAGAACAGGGGAGAATATAAAAAGCTATCAGCTATCAGCTTTCAGCAGTCAAATGACTGAAAGCTGATAGCTGAACGCTTACGAACATTCCGACTCCTATTAACCTTCTCCATTTCCCCATCTTCCCCTTTTCTCCTTTTTTACACATCTGAATAGTTACTCAAAATCTCCCATCCTGCATGTCTGCAACAATCTCGCCACTGCTCAACATCCTGCACTCATCCCCTATTTTCATTACTAATCTCCCATCGGAATGAATATTAAGAATTGTTCCCTGAATCTTATTATTATAGGGGGGATATTGTCCACTTATGTACTCAACGGTTTCATTTTTATAAAGCAGTAATTCATTGATATTATCAACGAATGGCGTAAGGTTTTTTGAGGACTTAAAGACCGAATAATTGTCATCCAGATGATCTAAAAATGATGAAAGGAGTTCTTCTATGGGTATTTCCCTTTGGGTTTCGTGAAAGAGCGATGTAGCACAAGAAGGCAATTTTTCTAATGGTATATTTACATTAATTCCTATTCCGAGGGCAATATATTTTATAGCTACCTGATGGCTTGACATCTCTCCCATTATCCCTGCAACCTTTTTGTTGTTGATAAATATATCGTTTGGCCATTTGATACTGGCAGACAAACCGACAACATCCCGGATAGCCTGCACAATACTAAGAGCAGCTATCAAGGTTATCTGTGGTGCAGCCTCAGGTCCAAGTGGTGGAATAATGGCTACAGAAAACCATAATCCACCCTCAGGAGATACCCATTCCCTGTCCAATCGTCCTCGTCCCTCGCTTTGTGTCTCAGATATAACTATAGTGCCCTCCGGAGAACCAGAAACAATCAGGGAGCGTAGGATATCTTGGGTTGAAGATACCTCTTCAAGCAGATGAATTTGCCGTGAAAACATCCTGGATTTCAGATTAAATAGTATTTTTTCTCTGGAAATGTACATGATTTTACTCCTGTAAAGATGTTAAAGTAGATGAAAATATCGACCTGAATTCCTGATTATACAAGTCAAAGTATATCTTAAAAAGGGATAATAGTCAACCTTATTTTTGATAAAAGGTAATGGAAAGTTTAATCCATTATGATCGGCTTAAAAATAATGTTGACAAATATAGACTATTCAGTTATACTCTTGAAAAGTTTAGAAATATCTACCCAAATGGGTAGCATTATTGTAGGAGAAAAATGTATTTAACCGAAATCATAAAACACAAAACTATAGAGGTTGCAGAAAGAAAGAAAAATATACCTCTTGAGGTATTAAAAGCCAAAAGCTACAGCCTTCCCATAAGGCGGGGGTTCAGAGAGGCTATATCCACCCATGGCAGCATCAACCTGATTGCTGAGGTAAAAAAGGCATCTCCGTCAGCCGGGGTAATCAGGGAAGACCTTGACCCTGTAGCCATAGCCATAGAGTATGAAGAGGCAGGGGCAAAGGCTATTTCTGTGCTTACAGATGAAAGGTTTTTTCAAGGGAGCATGGATATTCTTAAAACAGTAAGGGAGCATGTCCATATCCCTGTTTTGTGTAAGGACTTTATTGTTGATGAATACCAGATTTATGAGGCATCTATTGCTGGTGCGGATGCTATTTTATTGATTGCTTCCTGTCTTTCCATTAAGCAAATGAATAAGTTTATAGATATTGCTCAATCTCTTCAGATGGATTGTCTGGTAGAAACACACTCCATGGATGATGTAGAAAAAGTACTTGAAACTAATGCACAGATAATTGGGATAAACAATAGAAACCTCAGGACATTTATTGTTGAACCAAAAACAACCTTGATGCTCAAGGTATTATTGCCTCATGATAAAATAGTGGTAAGCGAAAGCGGCATATCATCCCCAGAAACAATATCCCTTTACAAAGACAAGGGGATTCATGCAGTTTTGATTGGAGAGGCATTGATTAGAAGTAACGATATAAAGGCAAAGGTAAAAGAGTTGCTTGGTGAGTGATGAAGTGTAATGGGTCGGTGATTAGTGGGAATTGGTAGTCGCAACTGCCAGGGGTGCTACCCCCTTTAGGTTGCGTTATTTTACGCAGGCTAAAGCCTGCGACTACCACTGATAACTGACCCATTACGCAATTGAAAATTTTTATTGACTAAATCAGTTCTTTGTGCTATACTATTATTATGTCTTTTTGTGTGTTTTAGTGAAGAGGATGAAATGGATTCTTCAAAGCCATTGGTTTTAGTCATGATGGGTAGTGATAGCGATTATGATGTAATGCAAGAGGCAGGTAATGTTCTTGAATCGTTTAGTGTTACATACAAAATGCTAATCACCTCGGCACACAAAACCCCAATAGAAACAGTAGAATATATTAAAAAATATGAAGATGAAGGGGTAGAGGTATTTATTTGTGGAGCAGGGATGGCAGCTCATCTGGCTGGGGTAACGGCTTCCTATACCTTGATGCCGGTGATTGGAGTACCACTTGATTCTACGGCTTCTACATTGGGTGGAATAGATGCTTTGCTTTCTACCCTTCAGATGCCAGGGGGAATACCTGTAGCTACGATGGCTATTGGTAAGGCTGGGGTTAAAAATGCAGCTATCTTTGCAGTACAGATCTTAGCCAAAAAATATCCACACCTTCAAGCAAGGTTGCAGGAATACAGGGATAAGTTAAGGAATGATCTTGCAAGCAAGGGAAAAAGGTTGCTAATGTGATGAGTGATTGTACCTTTTGTAAAATTATTAATGGACAGATACCAGCGGTGTTTCTTTATGAGGATAATGACATTGTAGCGTTTAATGATGCCAATCCTCAAGCTCCGATTCATATACTTATTGTGCCAAAAAAACATATTCCCACAGTGATGGATATTGATGAAAATTCTGTGGATTTGATTGGAAAAATATATCTTGTAGCTAAAAGACTTGCCCTTGAACATGGTATTTCTGAACAAGGGTTTCGGGTTGTGGTTAATTGTAATCATGATGCTGGACAAGAGGTTTTTCATATTCATTTTCATCTATTAGGTGGACGCAAGATGACATGGCCACCAGGATGAACTGACAGGCTATTATCAGCAGCAGTTTTTCGTGGACATAAGACTTGAGAAATCTTATGATTACCGATACCGAACTATATATGGGGGGAATAAATATAGGAGTTTGTAAGAAAGGGGTGATAGAGTTGCCTGGAATAGTGGTTCGTGATAGTGAATCTCTGGATAGTGCCTTAAAAAGGTTTAAGCGTGAATGTCAGGAGTCCGGGATATTATCTGAAATGAAGCGACGAGAGCATTACGAGAAACCAAGCGATAAGCGACGAAGACTTTTGGCACGGAGAAAAAAGAAGTTCTAAACCAATAGGGCAAGAAGGGGTATCCTTTCTTGCCCTATATTTACAATTACTCGGGGTAGATACAGGGTAATAATGCTTATCTATGCGATGATTTTTAGCTGTTTGAATATGCTGTAAGTGTTCAACTATTAGCTCTTATAAGGTATTGTGCCACAAAAAGCAGGAAGTTGTAATATTAGGGAATCTTTCTTTTTCTTGATGTTATGATCTTTTGCTAACTGCTGAACACTTAAATAAATCCCTTCTTGAGAGGGGTGGCTGCGAAGCAGCCGGGGTGTGTAATCTGTCAATATGCTTAATAGTCTCAACTAATTAAGGGGGAAAGAAAAATTGAACAAAAACCCTGGAAAATTATTTTATTTGCTATGTATTGCATTTATTTATATCTTTTTTTCTTTTGGTGTCGCTAATGCTGTAGACACTGCAGATTTAAGTGGATTTTCATGTTTGAGAAATGATGATAAGAATCTGTTGAAACCAATGGAGCGATCTGCAGAAACAAAAAAATCCCCTGTTGTTACCCATAAAGAGACCCCTTTGGTTAAGCCTGTAGTTGATTCAGAGATTGAAGGGGAAACATCTGGATTGAAATCCGTTTCTGACTCAAAAGAAGTTCTTACTTCACCATTGAAACCAGTAGTTAAACGAAAAACAGAGGATGCTGTTATCCTGCCGGAAGAATCTGAATTTTTCATGAAATTATCTAAGGAAGAAGAGTCGTTGCCAAGGGTGTCGGCTGTTAAAAGAGTAAAGTCTCCTGTAATTCCTGTTGCTACACCCATGATTGTACCCAAACCTGTATCAACTGTAAAAAGGATTGAAAAACCCAAAGAGATTAAAGCTGTTGAAGAGGTAGAGGTAAAGGTTGTAACACCTATTATAACTACAATTACTCAGGTTGCACCAGTTATAGTAAAAGAAAAAAAGAAGGGATTTATTTGGAAGAATGCCAGTCCAATATTACGCCGTGGTCTTATTATTTCCGGATTGGCGTCTATGTTGTTAATATTCTTGATTGTTTACCTCTGGCAAAAAGGCTCTCCCTTGTCAGAAGAGATAATTACAGAGGATATCCCTAATGGAAAGATGGTTGTAGAAAAGAATAAATTATTAGATAATGAAATTCGGGAAATAAAGATTGGATACAGAGGATTGGAAAAATTAATAAATGACATAGAAAAAAAATTAATTTTAATTGCCCCATTAAAGGGTGCAACCATTGATGAGTTTCTTAATAATACCGTGAGAGAGGTTGTCAGACCTATTGAGGGTGGAATAAAGAGTCTGCAGACAACATGTCAGGGATTGGAAAAGATGTTTAATGAATTTGATAAAAGATTGAGCCCTCTCAATGCCTTGAAAGGATTAAGCATTAAAGAGCTGACATATCAAACAGGGATGGAATTGGTTAAACCAATAGAGGGTGAAATTAAACAGTTGAAGACAAGCTATGA
>JBDRAP010000233.1:0-4443 GCA_043823615.1 bacterium | reverse complement strand
CCTAAACGAGCAGCTGCCATGCTTCGGGAAGAAATAGACTTTCTCGGTCCTGTAAGGGCACAGGATGTCGAAGCCTCTCAGGAAAAAATCGTCAATGTTATCAGACAACTTGAGGATTCTGGAGAGATAATCATCAACCGTGGCGGTGGTGGCAGCGGGGGAATGATTTCGTAATGCGGTACGAAATTATCCATCTGCCTTACAATGAAATTCTAAAGAATTAACTCCGGGAAATTTCGGAATTTAGGCTTTGCCTTTCATTTGTGGTAATCTGTGTAATCTGTGGATTACATCTTAATTGCACAGGTCGAAATTTGTCAGGAGGAATGTCCCTTGGGAATTTACAAGTCATCTACCATGCCCCAAAATGGAAAAACAATTATCCTTGATCCAGAAAAAATACCACAAGGTGGGCAGTTTGAGATTCTGGAAGAAAAGCTGCAAAAGGCTCGAAATCACCTGATAAAGCTTGAACTTGAAATTCAGGAGGCAGAAAGCAGAGCACAGGCATTGCGAAAGGATATATTGGTAGATGTAAAAAAAGAAGTGGAAGAAAAAACAAAAGAGACAGAAGATGTAAGAAAAAAGGCTGAAATGGAAGCAGAAAACATAAAGGTTCAGGCAGAAAAAGATGCAAATATCATCCTTGAAGAGGCTAAAGAGGAGGTAAAAAAGATAATCTCTGAAGCTGTAACAAGAACAAGGGAACAGGCTGATGATATTCGAAAGCGAGCTCATGATAACAGCTTTACTATAGGCAAACAAGAGGGATACGATACCGGATACAAAACCGTAAAAGAAAAATTTCAAGGCTTATTAAACCAGATTGAAATGGTCCTGATTGAGGCAAAAAAGGAAAAGGAACGAATATCTCAAAAGGCTCAGGAAGAAATGTCTGAAGAGATAATTGAGTTGGCTCTTATGCTTGCTAAAAAGATAATCAAAATAGAGATTGCAGCCAATCGAGATATAATTATAGCCAATATCAAAGAGTCATTAAGCAAGATTCAAAGCCAGGGGAAAATAACCGTCAGGGTTAATCTTGTTGACCTCAACCATGTAGAGTCTGCAAGGGATGAATTATTAAGCCTTGCCTCTGGATTAAAAGAAATTTCTTTTCAGAACGACCCATCTATTGAACCAGGTGGGTGTAAGATAGAAACAACCCTCGGCATCATAGATGCTACCATTTCTACGCAGATGGAAAGGTTAGAGCAGGAATTGAGGGAAAAATAGTAGCGTTCTCTGTGATAAATATTAAATGCAAGGAGGGTTGATATGGCAGAAGAAAAAGAGGAAGGGTTAATGCTTGATAAAAAAACGATGGATGTATTGATAACAAATATCATTCCAACCTCAAAATATTTTGAGGTTCGTTTTGACTACTTGCAGCAACAAATAGATGCAAAATTCGACTACTTGCAGCAGCAGGTAAGTGATGTAAAATTAGGAATAATATCACTTGAAGATAAGATAGACAAGCGGTTTACGGCAATGCAATCGGACATAGACAAGCGGTTTGACCGGGTAGACAAACGGTTTGAACAGATTGATACTAAATTAGATAAATTGTTGGAAAGAGTGGATATAAAAATAGACGCAGGGTTAAGAGAAAACAGGGTGTTAACCGTCAGACTATTCACATTTGCCATGACATTTGCTGCTATTTCAATGGTAGGACTGCTGGGCAAGATGTTACAGATATTTTAGGCTGTAACAGTTACTCGGGTTGTTCGACCTACAATATAGTGTGCGAAATGTCAGTGACAACGAGATATATTAAAGATAATTGCAACGAAAAGAGAAAGAGCCACAAAGGGTGTAAATATCCTCTATCTCCTTTTATCATACAAAGTTAGTTATTTAAGGACACCACCCCTATTTCGCACCAAGTCCAATATCTTGCCATTGCAAATATCTTTACTGTCTGGAGTTATCACCCATGAAACCGATTATCTCTGCATACAGGGAAAAATTAGAAAAGATAGAGACCATTCAGCTTAAGGGCAGGGTAAAACAAATAATTGGTCTGGTAATTGAGTCATCCGGACCATCCTGTTCACTCGGAGAGGCATGCCTGATTCGTTTTCCTTCAGGAAAGTTTGTCAAGGCAGAGGTCGTAGGATTCAGGGAGGATAAGATATTGCTTATGCCTCTTGGAGAAATGGAAGGGATTGCCCCAAACTGTGAGGTAATCGCAACCGGCAGCCCCTTTGTCGTACCGGTAGGGGAGGGATTGAGGGGAAGAATCCTTGACGGCTTAGCCAGACCAATAGATGGTCTTGGACCACTCCTTTGTACACAGGAATATCCTGTCTGTAATCCAGCACCAGATCCAATCCGCAGACCAAGAATTAAAGACATATTACCCTTAGGGGTTAGAGCCCTTGATGCTGCTTTAACCGTAGGAAAAGGGCAACGATTTGGTATTTTTTCCGGAAGTGGTGTGGGCAAAAGCACCCTTATGGGTATGATTGCCCGAAATACAAAAGCATCTGTAAATGTCATTGGCTTGATCGGTGAAAGGGGACGAGAGGTTAAGGATTTTATTGAAAGAGACCTTGGAGAGGAAGGATTAAAGCGATCTATAGTAATTGTGGCTACATCAGATCAGGCTCCATTGCTTAGACTAAAAGGAGCATTTGTTGCCACCGCCATAGCTGAATTCTTTCGGGATCAGGGTTATGATGTGATGCTCATGATTGATTCTATTACCCGCTTTGCACGGGCACAGCGAGAGGTTGGACTTTCTATCGGCGAACCGCCAACAACCAAGGGTTATCCCCCTTCAGTGTTTACCATCCTGCCAAAACTATTAGAAAGAACAGGCACATCCCATGTAGGAACCATTACCGGACTCTATACCATCCTTGTAGATGCAGATGATATGAATGAACCCATAGCAGATAATGTCAGGGCAATCTTAGATGGACATGTAGTTCTTTCACGGGATTTGGCACATAGAAACTATTATCCATCAATTGATGTGCTCTCAAGCGTTAGCAGGGTAATGATTGATATTGTTGATGCTAACCATGATCAGGCATCCAGAAGGCTGAAAGAGGTCGTTGCTATCATGAAAGAGGCTCAGGATCTGATAAATATTGGGGCATATGTAAAGGGATCAAACCCAAAGATTGATCATGCCCTTTCCAGAATTGAAGGGGTAGAGGAGTTTCTTAAGCAAGGAATCTATGAAAAGGCAGATTATCAAACAACCATAAAAACCCTGCTAAAAATGTTTGGAGAGGAAGAAGGGACTCAAGGATAGGTGAGGCAGAGGAGACACAGGGACATAAAAGAAGAGCAACCGAGGGATAGGGGGTTGGCAGAAGGAAGGAAACAGAAGCACAGAATCAAGGAGAGGAAGGGGGCTTAAAAATGACCAAATATTTAGTTAGTTTGCTTGTCATCAGTTTATTTACATGGGTAGGATATTCATCTGCTGTGGAGCATAGCATTACAGACAAACAGACAGGGACAAGCCCTGTCCCTACTATTCACCACAGCAGCTTGACAGATAAAGATGCCGTAGGTAATGCACCAAGCACATCTACAGCTTCTCTGACAATAACGCGTATCAGTACCATAGGGGATACACTTCCGCCATATGTTATATGGGATGATAATAGTTATCCCGATAATGCTCTCGTTTGGACAGATAGCATTATTAGTTTTGATCTTGCTGATGATTCATCTGCTATTGCTACACAAAGCATCCATGCAATCATGGGAAATATTAACCAGCCTATAACCATAGAAAAGATCAGTGATCGCAACTATCATATCACCTTCCGAATAACCACCCCAAACATTCCTATGTATGACAAAGAAATGCTTGTCCAAATTGAAGCAAGTGATAATGCAGGCAATAAAATGCCAACCTTTGAACGAAGATTCCTTGTCAGCAGCAGGACACTATCTGTAGAGAATATTATTGCTTACCCAAATCCATGGCAACCAAATTCAGGCTCTGACATGGTCTGCTTTTCGCCACTGCCAAGAGAGGTAGAGATTAAAATATTTGATATAAGTGGGGAAAATATCCGTGAGGCTTGTCTTTCTCTTTCTGAGGGGATATGGGCTTGGAATTTACAAGACAATGAGGGGAATGATGTTGCACCAAGATTGTATCTCTATCTGATTAAGGATAGGGAGCGACATACTACCTTTACAGGAAAGATATTGATTGTTCGATGAATACCTCACATCACTTTGATATCCGAAAGAATAGGGGCAATTCATGAATTGCCCCTACATCCTAAATATCCAACTTCTACAATAACTTATCACAACCACAACATTATCTCTTTAACCCGGATATATCCTGAAATATCTGATCTGCAGTTGTTACTGTTTTCGCATTAGCCTGAAATGCCCGCTGAGCAATGATCATATCTGCAAACTCTTTTATCAAGTCAACATTTGAACCCTCAAGGTGTC
>JBDRAP010000232.1:0-6997 GCA_043823615.1 bacterium | reverse complement strand
TGTGGATATGATTGTTCAGAGTGAAACAAGGGGCAAAACAAACGATATTTCGTTTACTGTAGATAAACAGATCTGCAAAAAGCAATTGCTGTGGTAAAAGAGTCTGTTGAAAAGATAGGGGCAGGTCTTGTTGTTTATGATCAGGAGATTGCTAAGGTTTCTATCGTTGGGGTAGGAATGAAAAGCCATAGCGGTGTAGCATCAAGAATGTTTAAGTCTCTGGCTGATCATAACATCAATATTGAGATGATATCTACCTCTGAGATAAAAGTATCCTGCATTATCAGAATATCTGCTATGGAAGAGGCTGTTCGTGTTCTGCATAAGGCTTTTGATCTGGATAAGAAGGGATAGAGGATAGGAGTCAGAATGTTTGTTTCTGATGTAGGGGCAGGCCCCAGTGCCTGCCCTGATACGGGACAACCACAGGAGTTATTGGGTAGAGACACATAGGTCTGTACCTACACAAAGGGCAACCACAGGGGGTTTGCCCCTACGACAGATCAGAATGCAGGAGTCAGAATGAAAGAACCTGCATCTATTCTGAATTCTGTATTCCGTCATTATACCTGAACAGTTACATTTTGTCTTCATTCTGTATCCTGACTCCTACCTTTCATTATCTCCAATAATCTGCCTTTTTTGATAAGTCCCCCACCCTCTTTGACAACACAAGTAAGATTTTCTTCAGAAAAAACCTCAGACATTGCCCTTTCAATAATATGTCCATAGATTCGTTTGTAGGCGAGGCAATAGGGATCTTTTGAGGATTTATTCCCAGAGGCTAAGGCATTATATGCACAGCCCCCACGACAAAAGGAAAGGTATGTGCAACTACTACAACCCTCTGGCAGAAGCACTTTATTATTTACCGCATCTTGCCTTTGCCGAAGGTATTGCCAGAATGGATGTGCCTTCAGGCTGTGAATATCCTGACAATTGCGTACATTTCCAAGGCAAAATCCATTGTTTTCCTTGCCAAGGGTACTGTCAATAAACCTCTGACATGGATATATGCCGCCATCTGGAGCAATGGCAAGAAAATCACCCAAACAATCAGTAAATGTACAAATACCACCCTTGCCGGCAGCAACACCCTGACAGAGCGAATCAAGGGTATCAATCTTGATCTTTGGCGGTTGTTGAGTATGTCTTGTAGGGGCAACCCCCTGTGGTTGCCCTATGAAAGTCTTTGTCTCTTGTTGAATATATCTCTCAAGAAGAGAGATTAGCAGCTCCCCATATTCCTCCGGGCAAAGCGACCACAAATCCTCTTCTCTTTCATTCAAGGAAGGGACTGCCTGATGAAAACTAAAGTCAAGACTATTCTGAACAAAAAAATCATATACCTCATCACTATGTGCCGCAGAATAACGGGTAAAGGTACAAAGACATGATACAGAGATACCATGCCTGCGAGCCATATCAATGGCATCCATTGTTTTCTGGAAGTATCCCCTACCCCTTTGTGCATCTGTTATCTCTTCCGGACCATCTATGCTTACACCTAAACTAACCCTATACTCAGCAAATAGTTTACACATATCCTCGGTTAATAGCCATAGATTACTTTGAATGCTGAACTCAACCGCCGAATGTGCTGCCTCAATTGCCAAGGGTGTTGTTTTCTTGTCTTTGTCAGATGGTAGCACCTTTGACAGATGTTGCCTTGAAACCTTTTCAATGATTCGTGGCAAGGTTTCCTTGAAGAAGGAAATGCCTGCACTCAGCGGCTCACCACCATGGAATATCACCCTTACGCATCCACCACTGGCATCATCACTCTGCAAAGGCAGTCCCTTTTCCACTGACAGACGCAAAGCAAAATCAAGGGCATATTCAATGGTACCAACATCCATTGGTTTATTCTCACACCCACCAGAGGGACTTTCTATGTTATGTTTTGGGCCAAAACAGTATTTACAATTGGCAGGACAAAAAAGTGATGGTACGAGGATTAGATTATACATTTTTCATTAACACTCGATTTGTTGATTGTCATGGTTTCTTTTCTTCAGGTTTTGGAGCTTCCGGAGGTTTTGGAGGAACTATCTTTGTCGAAGCAGGGAATTGAATGCCCATCCCTCCTGCATCCGTATGTCTTGCTCCCTTCTCAACCGCATCCGTATGCTTTGCTGTGATATTATCCCGATGCTGAAGGATCATTGCCTTTTGTTCATCAGAAATTCTTTTAGAGGAATAAAGAGAAACAAGAGCAGTTGCAGCTGCCCTTCGAACCTGACATTTTTCATCAGAAATAACAGTGATCAATGATTCTACTGCACGGCTATCATTTAATTGTCCCAATGCCTTAGCTGCTTCCTCCCGCACGGACCACTCTGTATCACCAAGACTTTTAGTCAGCGACTCTACTGCCCGGCTATCATGAAAATTGCCCAATGCCTTTACTGCAAACAATCTGGTTTCAAAGTTTTCATCCTCTAATGCAACAATAAGCAATTCTACAACCTGTGGACTGCTAAATTTACCCAATGCCTCTGCAGCTAAAGGTCTAATTGTCCAGTTACCTTCTTTTAACATCTTGCCAATAGGCATGATTGCACGAGAATCACCACTTCGGACAAGTTTGGCAAGCATCTTTTTTATATCCCGATCATAACTTAAGGCTAATTTCTTGATTTCCATGTCGTCAGCCTTTCTCGCAAAGGTTAGTAAGGCATCAGAAACTGCCTTGCGAATATAAGATTCACTATCAGTTAAGATATTAATAAGCGGCTCTATTACCTGAGAATCCCCTATTTTGGTTAATACATCCACAGCTGTTTTCCTTACACCAGAGTCTTCGTCCTTCAAAACACTAATAAGCGGTTTTATTGCCCGTGAGTCATTTGTTGCCCATAAAGCAATTACAGATGCCTTTCGTACAGATGGATCAGAAGAGTTCAGGGATTGAACAAGGGGTTCTACCACCCGGGATCCCATCTGATTCAGTGATTCTGTAGCTGCAGTACGCACAGACTCCTGACTATCACTAAGTGCATTGATAAGAATCTTCGTAGCATTCTTCTTTCCTACTTCTCCAAGCTTTTTTATTGCTTTTTCCCGAACCTTTGGATTTGAATGCTTCCATTTGGGTTTAAGAAAATTAAGTAAAAATCCCAGCATTCTGATTACCTCCTGCGAAATAGTCTTGTAGTCTTGTAGTCAAGAAGTCCAGACTATCTGACTACAAAACCAATTATATAATATCATGCCTTATTATGTATTGTCAAGAAAAATCCGAGCTGTGCGGTAATGGATCAGTGATTGGTAGGAAAGATAATTCGACCCGTAGCAAAGCAAAAATCACCACGCTGTCATTTCGACCCCATTCGCTTCGCTCAGGGTAAACTCCGGGAGAAATCTCATAATTGCAATAGAACAGAAGTAATTACAAATAAAAAGAGCCGTTTTGGCAAGGGTTGTATCCTTAGAGGATTTACACCCTTTGTGGCTCTTCTTCTGTAAACGATCAGGTTAGGTCGAAATATCTCACAGACCATCACTGACTCATTACCAATAAAATGCTGTCATGCCAACTGGTGTACCAAAATAAACACAATGCTCTGAAATAGCTATGGAGCGAATATCATTATCAATCAAGCCGTCATTCATAGTATAGTTTCTAATCCAGCCATCCTGTTTACAATACGAACTTACCCCTGATGAGGTGCCAAAGAATACATATTCATCATTTTTATTGATGCAAAATACCTTATTTGAAATAATCCCATCCTGCTCAGTTAAAGACTCCCATGATTGATTGCTAAGCCTGAGTACCCCTCTGTCTGTACCAAACCACAATCCATCGCAATCAGGCATAAAACAATAAATATAACTTTTTTCAAAACCCTCCGGCAAATCAATCTGTTCCCATTTGCCTGTTTGATACTCAAATCTATACACACCAAGCCATGAAAAGGCTGTCCATAAAGCATTATCATATACAACAGCCGCAGTCAGATATTCTCCATTCTTACTTAATTCTAAAGGATAGAGATATTGTTCCCATTTGCCGGAAGTGCTCTTTCTGCCAGAGGGGCTACCTCCGCCAGATGGGCTCCCTCTGCCAGAGGGGCTCTCTCCGCCAGAGGGGCTCCATCTATCGCTCAATCGACAAAAACGGTTTATACCCCAACGAGTTATCACCCAAACGCTATCTTTATCATTAACTATAGCCTTAACATTGCCGTCAATTAGTGTATTTTTTTTTGTAAATGATAACCATTGTTTACTTGATGTATCATACCTACTGACTCCGCCCTGATAACCAAACCAGATGATATTATCCTCTGGCAGCAGGCAGGTAACCCAATTACTGCCAATGGTATTTGTGGCATTAGCCTTTTCAGAACGATATATATAATTCCATTGATTATCAAAAGGGGTGTAGCAGGTAATGCCACTGTCAGTTAAGTTGTTTGACTTAGATTGTCCTGCAATCCAAATAGATGTGCCATCAGAAGCAATCAATGCAGCTTCTTTAGTTTTCAAGCCATTTATTTGCTGTTTCCATTCATTGGTATTTATATCGTAGTCATATATCCCACCACCCCAAGTGCCAAGCCAGAGATAATGATTATCCATAGCAGCACAGGAAAACCGATACCTCATTCCATTCATGGGTTCATAATAAAGTGAGGTTATTGTCCCTGTTTTGAGCAGTATTTCCATGGTATTATCCTTCTTGCCAAACCACTTAACCTTTTCCGGCATGGTAAGCGTTCCAACTTCCATAGACGACATAGACTTATTGTACCAACAACATATTTCTTTATCTGATTCAAAAAGAATATAATTATCTGTTATTCCTATGGAGACAATATCTTCCTCCCCTACCCCATCTTTTCTTGTATAGTTTTTCCATATGCCTGCTTTGGGATCATAGCTGGTTATCCCTTTTCTGGTAACACACCAAAGGGTATCCGTAGGGGCAACCCCCTGTTGTTGCCCTATCCACTGTGGTTGCCCAATATTAAAAGATACAGCACCTCTATCAACAGCTACCACATTAACATCATTATCCAAAAGCCCATTGGTTGTGGTTAGCGTTTTTTCCCATGCTCTTGTATCTTTATGATATTGATTTATACCCATGGTTGTAGCTGTAAAGATATGAAAATTACCAATAGCAATGCCACGAACGAAATTCGTATTAGTAAAGCTCTGCCAGTTTTTATCTGAGGTAATGCATGAGGAAATAGCAAGGTAAGGGTAAAATAACAGGATGATAGCAAAACAAAAGCACAGAGGCACAACGAAAGAGCAGCGACTTTGCATCATCCCTCCATTGATAACAGAATAGAAGTAAAGACTAACCGCAGAGACACGGAGACGCAGAGAATTTACGCAAAGTCAGAGGTTAGATTATTCTGTCATCTTTGTGAACTCTGTGTCTCTGCGGTTCATATTCTTTTCTTGCACCTGAATAATTTCGACCTGTGCGGTTGTGGTATTAAGCTACAGGAATACAACAATAACATGCAAATTAGTGGTAAAAATCACTGCTGGTTCAAGACATTTGATTTTAGTAGCTTAGGAATAACACACCCCCTACCCCCTCTCAAGAGGGGATTTCTTAAAGTCCCCTCTTGAGAGGGGATTTAGTGGTGTGTAATCTCACTCACGAATTCAAAATGTTATGAATCGCTACATTCTTATGGCAAATTACCCTAATCGTAGGTCGAAATCTTACCATGCGAAACGATATTCCATTGATTTTGATGCAATTATCCACAACCGCACAGGTCGAAATTTTCCGTTATTGTGCATTAGATGCTGTTTTTGTTAATTTATAGGAAGAATTTATATATTCCTCAGCTGTTTTCCAGTCTTTGGAAGAGATAGCCTTTTCCGCCTCTTGAGCCATTTTCACTGCCTTATCCATGAGTATCTTTGCATTTGGATTATTACCCCGAACAATCATTTTATTCGTCTCATTTAATATGGCAAACAGCTGTTCTATATCCACTCTTATGCTTTCAGAAATATTTACCCCAGAGGAGCGGATTGCCCGATTAATGAGCTTTGTAGAAAGGTTTATCTGCTCTGATATTTTTTCATAATCTTCATCACGATAAGTGATCATCATCCTGACTGCTTTTTCAACTAATTCCTTTGCCTCATCAACCAAGGATATTGCTTCTTCTTTTTTACTTATTTGAACAATTTTTTTTGCTTTTCTAAGCATATATTGGAGATGTTCAATCTCATTTTCTATTTTTTCTCTGCCATTGGCAAATGAGACAGCTGTTTGAAGCAATCGTACAGATGCATCCAAGTATTGATTGGCAAGGGTTATATCGTTGTCTTTAATCGATTCTTCTGCTAATAACCTATTTTTTGATGCATTAGCAAACGATTCATTAGCCTTCTTGTTGTTGCTTGAAGAGATCAGGTAAGCCTTTTCACTTAAATTCTTTTCTACCTCTTCTAATTTTTTTCTGACAAATGTTTCTTGCTCAATTAATTTTCTTATGTTTCTTGTTTCTTTTTGAGTCTCAATTATTTGGTCAAGGGTTGCCTTATTAAACTTTTCATCCTTTATTAAATCAGAGATCATGTCCCGGGTATTACAACACACATTGAACATATGCATGATTTCTTTATTGTTGCTGACAGCAACAGATTCTCTTGTTTTTTCTATCCCCCGGTCAAGCATCTTTAATTGCTCAAGGATAATCCCGGTAATAGGAATATTTTCTCCATTTTTTGCCAAAGCAATCCCTGAATAAAGGAACATGATTGATATTAGAATAAGCAATATTTTATTTATCATAGCACATAACACCCTGTTTTTGCTTGTAATACTCGATGTTCAAGTTTTTTCTCAGGCACAACCTCGAAGAGTACTCGACCTTGTCATCTCGAGGAGTACTCGACGAGAGATCTCAAGAACTGAGTGAAGATAATAAAAGTTATGGTGTGAAGACAACAGATAGATTTCTCCCTGAGGGTCGAAATGACAGAGAGTAGGTGTCTGTTTTCTGCACAGGTT
>JBDRAP010000231.1:0-5754 GCA_043823615.1 bacterium | reverse complement strand
CTCTGTTTGGGCAATATGGTTGACAAGGTTCATTAGCGTTGTCTGGAACAGCCTTTTATCCAATAACTCATTCAGCCTAGAAAGGATGCTGTCAAAGCTGACAGACTCTCTCTTGCTTAACCTTTTGTCTGATTGAACATTTAGCTGTTCTTTAAGAATCCTTTCAATTGCCTCAAACAAAGCCATTGACTCAAAATCTTTAACAATAAAATCATCTGCCCCGGTCTCAAGCCCCCAGAATTTATCCTTTGGCTGGTCCTGCCCGGTAAGCATAATCACTGGAATAGATGCTGTATCCTTGTCACCCTTTACCAAACGGCAAACCTGATACCCATTCATCTTTGGCATAAGTATATCCAGAAGTATAAGGTCAGGAGCCTCCTTATACACCATTTCAATCGCTTCAACCCCATCACCAGCAGTCACGACTTCATACCCTTCACTAGAAAGGGCAAACTTTAACATCTCAACAATTGTTGGACTATCATCAGCAATCAATATCTTTTGCGCCATTTATAACAATCCTCTCATATAACTTTCAAGTGGGGCAGGAGGAAGTGGGAAATAGGCAGTAAGCAGTAGGCAGCAGGCAGAGAGCTGGAAACAATAGAACTGAAATCCCTCTCATGATAGGAATGTGTCCTTTCTCTGCGTCTCTTTCCCCTGCCTACTTCCCATTTTCCATTTTCCATTTCTCATTTCCTTCTGCCTTCCTCATCCCCCAACCATCCTCATAATCTCAAGTGGAATAATATCTATGGGCAATACCTTTTGTGCTGCTCCCATATCTATAGCTACCTTGGGCATCCCAAAGATGATACTTGTATTCTTATCTTGGGCAATGGTTGCTGCCCCTTTATCCCTCATCTCTTTTAGACCCTCTGCCCCATCTCCTCCCATACCGGTAAGGATGACACCTATGGCTTTATTTCCATAAACCTTAGCTACTGATGAGAGAAGTGCTGTGACTGCTGGTTTATGCCCACCAATTGGAGCTGAATCATCAAGTCGTATTTGTTTATATTCATCCACCCGCATATGAGACCTGCAAGGGGCGACATAGATAACGCCACTCTGCAGTAACTCCCTATCCTTTCCCAATTTTATCTTAAGCATACATTCTGTCTCCAGCCATTCGACCAACCCTTCAGTAAAACCATCTGCAATATGCTGGACAATAACTATAGGCAAAGGAAAATCTTTTGGTATTGGGGATAAAACCTGTTGTAATGCCTTTGGACCACCAGTAGATGCCCCAATTGCTACTATTTCAAATGTGCCACTTCCCTTTAAGCCATCGGGTGGTATTTGTGGCAAGGCGGGTAAGGGTAATAGACATGTTTGTTCCTTGCGAGAAATTTCTGGTACTGGTAATGTCAGGGAAGTATTTAAAATATTTTCTGTCAGGGGTGCTGTTTCTGCCAGAGGGGATCCCTCCAACTTTTGTTCTCTTCGTCTGCCGGCAAGGTGAGTAACAACCCTTATCTTTGATAATAACTTTACCTTTGCCTTCAACTCCCGTTCAAGCTTTTCCTGACCATCCCAAACCCCCATGGTTGGCTTTTCAAAAACATCTAAAGCACCGAGTTCCATTGCCCTAAAAGCAAACCCTACTTCTTTATTCACGAGGCTGCTAATTACCAGAATAGGTGTTGGAGTATAAGCCATGATCTCTTCAATAGCCTCCAGACCGTTCTTGATAGGCATATTAATATCCATGGTAATAATTGATGGCCTTAACCTTGCAGCCAGATCAATTGCCTCAACCCCATTTCGGGCTGTTCCCACTATCTCTATCTCCGGGTCACTTCTCAATATCTTGGTGATTATTTCTCGTACAACCAAGGAATCATCAACAACTAAAACTCGTATCATCCCTTCACCCCTTCACATAATCGCAATTAAAAATTAAAGAGGACGCAGATTATCGCAGATTTTCAGGATGAATTTTGTTATTCTTTTCCTCTATATTATTAAATTATCATCTGTGTAAGTAATGGAAATATGAAAAACAGGGAAAAGAGGAAATAGATAATTTCTCCTTTTCCCTGTTTTTCATATTTCTCCCTTATTACACTTTATCTTTTAGTTCCACATGTCTAAAATCCTGATAATCTGCGTTCATCTGCGTCCCAAAAAAACATTTACCCAATCAACTGTTCCACCGTATCCAGCAGCTTTGATTGATCAAACGATGTTTTAACAATATAAGCATCTGCTCCAACATCAATTCCTCTTCTTTTGTCCTCTTCCTTTTCCCTTGCTGTAACAATAACTATAGGCACATCCTTGTATTGAGCGTCATCCCTTAGCTTTTTGGTTAACTCAAACCCATCCATCCTTGGCATTTCAACATCAGTAACAATCAAATCATACTTCTTTTTCTTTGCCTTTTCAAAGCCATCCACCCCATCCACAGCCAAATCAATCGCATATCCAGCTGCCTCAAGCATACTCTTTTCTAATTCCCTTAAAACAGCTGCATCATCAACCACAAGAATAGAATAGGTTGGATGCTGCTCATCCTTAATATCATCTAACAGATGGGTTTCTCTCACAGTTCTAGCCAGTTTTATCATTTCCGAGACATTAAGGATGATAACCACCTCACCCTCACCAAGTATGGTTGCCCCGGCAGTATTGGGGATACCCTTGAGATAATCTCCAAGGTTTTTTATAACCACCTCTTCCTCGCTTATCAACTCATCTACCAAAAATCCTATCCGTATCTCATCCACATTAAGTATAACTATGGGTAACTTTTCACCAACTATCTTTTTTGTTCCACCTGACTTCAGCTCAAGTACTGAAGCCAATCGAACCACCGGAATATGCCGGCCATTAACAATGATAACATCCTTATCCACCACAGTTTTTATCTCATGAAGCTCTACCCTGACTGTTTCCTCTATGGTTATTGTTGGAATAGCAAATATTTCAGATCCCACCCTGATAATCATGGCATGGATAGTAGCTAATGTCAATGGCAGCATCATGGTAAATACTGTTCCCTTAGTAATATCAGACTGTACAGTAACCGTGCCCTTAAGCCTTTCGATGTTTTTCTTTACTACATCCAATCCAACGCCACGACCAGAGACATCAGTAATTATCTCCTTGGTACTAAAGCCTGGCAAAAATATCAGATAGAGTGCCTCTTTATCTGAAAGCTTTTCTGCCTCCTGAACGGTTATCACCTTTTTATGAAGAGCTGACTGTTTTACCTTGTTTGAGTCTATGCCGCTGCCATTATCTTCTATACGAATAATAATTCTTCCTGCCTCATGGGCAGCAGATAGGATTATTTTACCTGCCCTTGGTTTACCAGCATTTATCCTGTCTTGCGGCAGCTCAATCCCATGGTCGACACAGTTTCTAATCAGGTGCAATAAAGGATCTTTTATTTCCTCTAATATCATCTTATCTAATCCGGTATCACCACCGCGAATCTCCAGAGTTACCTCTTTATTTGCCTCTCTTGATATGTCTCGCACCAATCTTGGAAAGGTGTCAAATACCGTAGAAACAGGAAGCATTCTGACATCCATAACCACATGATCTAAATCACTAACAACGGTACTAAGCCGTGATGTACTCCCTGAATATTCCTTAAAAAGCTCATTTGTTCGTTCCCGAATCTGCTGACCCAATTTGTCAATCTGAGTAAACTCAGGGAATGCCCTCCCATTAGTAGAAGCCATTCTTTCCTTTGCCTGATCAAGAAAAAACAATTGTGTTACAGTCAGATTTTTTAACTCTTTTAATATCTCAAGAAGATGATTGAAGCGGATCTTATTGATAACCATTTCTGAGGTAAGATTTAGTAAGGTATCAAGCTTGCTAATAGCAACCCGAATAGTTTCCTCAATCTGGATTTTTTCCTGTGGAGCATTCTCATCCTCTTCTAATTCTACATGAATAGGTACTGGTACAGATATTTTTGGTACTATTTCGGATTTACTCACATCTCTATGGACAGATGACATCTCTGGCAGATCAGGCATTATCTTCTGAGGTAACACTTCTGTCTCTGATTCAGACAGCGGCTCTATTATTTTATTCTCTGGCATTGATTGTGCGACAGGGGATGAAATTTCTTTTTTCTTCAGATTGCCTGTTTCTGCATACTCAAGGCGGGACAATAATCCATCAAGTGATATATTTGCCTTCTGTCCCTTTATCTCAGCGTCCATGAGAACCTTAATGTTGTCGAGACACTCAAAGAGCACATCTGAAAGCTCAGATGTAAATGGGATTTGCTTTTCCTTTACCTTGCCAAGCACATCCTCCATCTTGTGACCTATTTGATTAATCTCAAATAAGCCAACCATTTTGGCTGAACCCTTAAGGGTATGGGCATCCCTGAATATTTCGGCAATTACATTTTCATCATCAGGATTTGTCTCAAGTGATACAAAATTGCGGTCTAATCTCTGAAGCCGCTCATCTGTCTCTTCCTTAAATTTGGCAATAAAAAAACTCTTATCAAATTTCATATAAAAATGCTCCTGATAGTGCCACAGGCATCCTTGCCTGTAATCACAGATAAAAGGGTGGGGCACTGTCCACCCAAGAAGATAGCACCCCAGACACCCTGTCTCTTTATCATTGTCAGACCAGTCTGACAAGTCGGACTGTATGGAAATAATCCCTTGTGGTTGTCCATTTCTCATGCCAACTCACTGACCCATTATATCATTGGTATCATCTGGTAGAAAGGGGCGACTCACAAACCGCCACTACCTTAGCTTGCATTTTCAGTGTGCCTTGCAGTGAACAATTAGTCAGCCTTCAGCTTTTGTAAAGATAGAAACGCTTCATCTTGCCTTGATTTTATGGTCTTTGCTGACCGCTGATAGCTGACAGCTGAACGCTTACAAGAATTATTTCCCTTCCACAATAAATTTGCCAACTGCTTCACTTAGCTTTTGAGATAGGGTAGCCATCTCAGAAGAAGCCGCGATGGATTGTCTGCTGCCTGCTGCAGACTGCTTGGAGACATCAGCTATCTCCCTCATGGTAGACACAACCTGTTCTGAAGCAGTTTGCTGTTGTTGTGTGGCAATGGATATCTGCTTGGATGATTTAGTTGTATGATCAACCATATCTAATATCTCACTCAAGGAGTCCCCGGCAGTTTTTGCCAGATTTCCACCCTTTTCTACCCTTTTCACCTCTTCCTCAATAGCCATAACCGAGGCATTGGTAAGTGATTGTATCTCGGTAATAATATCGCGGATAGTCTTGGTTGAATCAACCACATTTTCTGCTAATTTCTTTACCTCGACCGCAACCACGGCAAACCCTTTTCCTGCCTCACCTGCTCTGGCAGCCTCGATAGCAGCATTAAAGGCAATGAGCTTTGTCTCAGCAGCGATATTATTAATCATCTCCAGAACATTCCCAATCTTCTGAGACTTTTCACCAAGTGAAAGGATTCTCTTGGCTGAGGCTTGAGTCTTATCCCGAATATCCTCCATACTGATAATCACATTACCTACACAATCCTGTCCCATCTGAGCACTATGCAATGTCTCTTCAGCCATTTTCACCACTGAATCAGCATTTTCGGCTATTTGTTTAGAGGTATTAGCCAGCTCTTCAACGGTAACAGTAACCTCTGCCACAGATGTTGCCTGCTCGGTTGAGCCTGTTGCCTGATGTTGGGAGGTAGCCAATATCTCGCTCGATGAAGAGGTTATCTGTATAGCTGCTTCCTTTATCTGCTTGATCAATATTCTCAAATCGTTGATC
>JBDRAP010000230.1:0-8414 GCA_043823615.1 bacterium | reverse complement strand
CATTGTTCCCTAAGGGTTGTCGAAATGATGTCCAGGTTATTGCTACAGTTCTTTCTGCTGATAATGAAAATCTTCCTGATATCATGGGTATAGTTGGGGCCTCTTCTGCCCTTTATATCTCAGATATTCCCTTTGATATTCTAATTGGTGCAGTAAGGATGGGGATGTGTGATGGTAAATTTATTGTCAATCCCTCGGTTACAGAAAGGGATAACGGTGATTTGAATGTTGTTGTCTGCTGCTCTAAGGATAAGACGCTTATGATTGAGGCAGAGGGGAATGAAATCCCTGAAGATGTAATGATTCAGGCACTTTTGCAAGGGGCAGAGGTTTGTAGAAAGATAATTGAACTTCAGGAAGAATTAAGGAAAAAGGTTGGTTTGCCAAAAACCACATTTACCTCTTATGAGATGGCACCAGAGATAGTAGAAAAAGTAAAGGGTTTTGTTGCAGATCGGCTCAAGCCAATTGTATTTATCCCTGGAAAGAAGGAAAAGAGTGATGCAATTACATGTGTAATCAATGATGCTATTGCTCATTTTGGCGAAGAGATTAGTGTTGCAAATATAAAGGCTGTAGTAGAAAAGGTTCAAAAGGAGATTGTACGGAAGTCCATTCTTTTAGATGGGAAAAGGGCTGATGGCCGTGGATTGTTGGATCTAAGGGAGATTACCTGTGAGGTTGGTGTTCTGCCAAGAACGCATGGCTCGACTATATTTACTAGGGGACAAACGCAAACAATAGCTGTGGCTACACTTGGAACAGTAGAAGATGAGCAGATGATTGATAATATTGAGGCTAAAACAACAAATAGGTTTATGCTTCATTATAATTTCCCGCCATTTAGTGTGGGAGAAGCCTTTCCACTCAGGGGAACAGGACGAAGAGAAATAGGTCATGGGGCATTGGCTGAAAAATCTCTTAAACCAGTATTGCCTCCAAAAGAGGAGTTTCCTTATACTGTCCGTATTGTCTCGGATATTCTTGAATCAAACGGCTCTACCTCCATGGCTTCTGTCTGCGGAGGAACATTAGCCCTCATGGATGCAGGTGTGCCAATAACGGCTCCGGTTGCAGGGATAAGCGTTGGATTGGTAACAGATGGCGAAAAATACGCCTTGCTTACAGACATCACCGGCATGGAAGACCAATTTGGTGACATGGACTTTAAGGTTGCCGGAACCAGAAAAGGGATTACTGGTATTCAAGTGGATATGAAGGTTCTTGGCTTGTCTGATGAGATAGTTGCCAAGTCTTTATTTCAGGCAAAACATGCAAGGGGAGCAATCCTTGATATCATGGAAAAAACCATTAGTAGTCCAAAGGAAGAGATTTCGACCTATGCTCCAAAAATTCAGATAGTAACTATCCCGACTCATAGAATCAGGGATGTCATCGGACCTGGGGGCAAGGTGATTAAGGGAATCATTGAGACTACCAAGGCAAAGATTAATATCTCTGATGATGGTACAGCCGTTGTGTCAGGACCCAATCATGAAGCAGTAAATAAGGCATTGGAGATGATTGCTTACCTTACAGCTGAGGTTGAGGTGGGTAAGATATATATGGGTAAGGTGCTTCGTGTAACTAATTTTGGATGCTTTGTTGAGGTAATGCCAGGCAGGGAAGGTCTTGTCCATATCTCTCAATTAGCTGAAAACAGGGTAAACAGGGTAGAGGATGTGGTTTTTGAGGGAGATGACCTTTTGGTTGAATTGGTTGGTATTGACGATCAGGGAAGATTAAACTTTAGTCACAAGATTGCTTTAAGGGAACAAGAATCGGCTAAAGAGAACAATTAAGGATTGTTTGTGGTTGAGTAGGGGCGTATAACAATATGCCCCTACTGTCTCGTCAACCTTAATTTGACGCATAATCTTCCTCTGTGCTCTCTGTGCCTCTGTGGCATAAATAACTTGCCACAGAGAACACAGATAGTAGGGGCAATTCATGAATTGCCCCTACTATAGGGAAAACCTTTTAATCATATCAATAAGCGACTACTTCTTTCAAGTGGGTGCTTGTCTTTGTAATTGTACATTTACACGGACAAGGAGGTAGCACCTCTGGCACGGGACCCTACACTTGTTAAACCATCCGACAATTGAGAGTTGACGCGACACTACTGTTAGTTCAGGTATTCATGGGGCAGAATCCAGATCGGTAAAGCCAGATCATAATTTCTTATGAACATTGACATAAGCACCAATAATTTTATCAGTTAATTCTTCTTTTCTCCATTCCCCCATTCTCCCTTTTCTCCTTTATTACACATCTGGATAGTTACAAAATTTATTGACTTTTTCACAGTCAGGTGTTATAATAATAATATGTATTTGCAAAGAATTTCAACTATTCACAGACTTAACCCTTTAACTAAAATATTCTCCTTAGTTTTATTGTGGGGTATATGTATTATTTTTCAACAGCCCATCTATCTATTGGGAATATTCGGAATGATATTTGTCATTGCCCTTATTGGACAATGTTTCAAAAAGATAGCTCGGGTATTCTATCTTTTTTTGGGTATTTCTATATGCAGTGTTTTGCTATGGTCAATTGGGGAAAGGATATTCCATTTTAATATTTCAAGGGAGTTTCTTCTTTTTTTTCTCTCTGTCTGGTTTAAGACAGGTGCCATTATTCTGGTAGGGATCATCTTTGTTTCGTGTATTGTTGTAGAAGAGCTTAATTATGGGTTGAATAGATTAGGTGTATATCATGGTCTTTTATCATTATTTGCCAGGATGTTTAGATGGATATGCTTATACCATAAAACACGAGAGGATATTATTCGTGGGCAAAGATTGCGGGGCATGGATACTGCGTTGCAAAATATAAGAGAAAAGTTATCATCTTTTATCTTAAGCGTGAATATTACTACTTATAGGCTTAAGGCTATTAGTGTAGCCATGGAGGGAAAGGGTTTTGGAATTAGCCACAAGAGAAGCTATTCTGATAACTATCCAGTGGGCATGAGTGATTATGCCACACTTACCTTCATGGTCTTTTTTGGTGCCTTTTGCCTGTTTTTGAGATTAAGCGGCTATGGAATGTGATAACTATTTAGGTAGCAAGAATTCAGAATACAGAAGATCAGGAGGTTATAATGAAAAAGGTAAAGGTTTATGTAACCTTAAAAGAAGGAATACTTGACCCTCAGGGACTGACAACAAAACATGCCTTAGAATCAATAAATTATGAGGGCATAGAAGATGTCAGGGTAGGGAAGTATATGGAGCTGAAATTCTCAAAGGATGTCTCTGAGGAAAGGCTGAATCAGATGTGTGAGCAGGTGCTTTCTAATCCTGTAATTGAAGATTATCGAATAGAAATTGCATAAAAGGCAGGAGGCTAAAAACTGTGAAATGGGCTGTTATTGTTTTTCCAGGGTCAAATTGTGATCACGATTGCTATTATATCTTAAGGATATTCTTGGACAGGATGTCTGTTATAAATGGCATAAGGATACAAGCCTGTCCGGAATTGATTGTGTGGTTCTTCCTGGTGGATTTTCTTATGGTGATTATTTGCGATGTGGGGCAATTGCCAGATTTTCTCCGATAATGAATGAGGTGATAAGGTTTGCAAATAATGGCGGGATAGTCATAGGTATCTGTAATGGATTTCAGATATTACTTGAAGCAGGATTATTGCCTGGGGCAATGCTCAGAAATGAGTCCTTGCGATTTATCTGCAAAAATGTATATCTTCGCATCGAAAACAGTGAAACCGTATTTACCAAAGGGACACAAACAGGTCAGATATTAAGGATGCCCATTGCCCATGCAGAAGGGAACTACTTTGCAGATACTGATACCCTCATGCAACTGCAACAAAATAATCAGATTGTATTTCGATATTGTACAACAGAGGGTGATGTTACTCCTGCTGTTAACCCAAATGGGGCAATTGATAATATTTCCGGAATATGTAATGAAAATGGAAATGTGCTTGGCATGATGCCTCATCCGGAAAGGGCTGCTGAGCAGATTCTTGGTGGGATGGACGGTAGGTTGATATTTGAGTCTGTAATTAGGTGAGAAGACTGAAGACGAGAAGATGAAATTCCTGTCTTCTTTCTCCAGCCTTCCTATCTTCTGTCTTCTGAAACAAGGTGAAAAAACATGACCGAATTAAATGATCTGCTTGCTCTGATGATTGAAAAAGGTGCTACAGATCTTCAGATCAAGGTTGGCAAGCCCCCTATATTTCGGGTTAAGGGAAAGATAGCCATATTGCAGGGACCCCCGATTGTTCCTGATGATCTAAAGCGGTTTAGCTGCTCTATCATGGATGAAGAACAGACCCAAAGGTTTGAAAAAAGACGGTGGATTGATCTTTCCTATAGTATTCGCGGTCTTTCAAGGTTCAGGGCAAATATCTTTCATCAAAGAGGAACCATGGCCATGGCTATTCGGGCAATTCCCTTTAAGGTGCCAAGCATTGATGAGCTTGGGCTTCCTGATGTTGTTAAGGATCTAAGCCTTAAATCAAATGGACTGGTTCTGGTAACAGGTCCTACTGGGTCAGGAAAATCAACTACGCTGGCATCTATGCTTGATTATATCAATTCTAACAGGGAATGTCATATTGCGACCATTGAGGATCCAATAGAATATCTATTCCAGGACAAAAAGTCAACAATCACTCAGCGGGAAGTAGGACAGGATACAAAAACCATGAATGATGCCCTGATAGCCATATTCAGACAGGATCCGGATGTGATTTTGCTTGGAGAATTACGAGACTTAGGGGATGTTAAAATTGCCTTGCGGGCAGCAGAGACAGGACATCTTGTTCTATCTACCCTTCATACAACCAGTGCTGCCCAAACAATAGAAAGGATATTGTCACTGTTCCCTTCAGAATATCAATCTCAGGTACGAATGCAGCTTTCTCTTTCTTTGCAAGGGGTGGTTACTCAGCGATTGGTAAAAACAAAGGATGGAGCTGGACGGGTAGCTGCAGCAGAAATAATGCTTAATTCTCCAACAATTAAAACATATATTGAAAAAGGAAACACATCAAATATATACAACTCTATTTCAGCAGGTGTCAGTGTTTATCGGATGCAAACATTAGAGCAATCATTGATTGCTTTGGTAGCTAATGATGTTATTACATATCAGGAAGCATATTTGGCGTGTAATAATTCAGATATTCTCAAACGAACATTGCAAGGATTTGGGGTGGAAGTGCCGGAGATGATGTAGAGAAAGGGAAGCTTTCAGTTGTCAGCTATCAGCATTCAGTTAAGGCAGAGAAGATCGAGGCACAAGTAGGGCTGGTTTATCTTGCCTTTCTACTACTGACAACTGATGGCTGACAGCTGAAAGCTGACAGCTCTAAAGGGGGTGAAAAAATGCAAGAAGCAAAGAGTGATTTTTCTAAATTGGCAGCAAAGATATGGGAAAGCGAAGAACAAAGGGATGTCCTGCAGGATCAAATTAAGGAAAGTGAAAGGTTATTTAAGGAAAGTGAAGATACTATCAATAAATTGAAAAACAAGTTGGCAGAAAAAGAGGAAGAAATAAAAAAGATTCAAGAGCTTGAAGTGATACTGGAAAAACAAAAGCAAGATTCCCGCCTTGAAAAAGAACAATTGATGAAAAGAAATCAGGCTGTAATAGATGGATTAAAAACAGAATTGGATAGAAAAACAAGTGAATTAATGGAAGAAAAGGGAAAAACCCTTATCCAGTTTATTGTCTCAAGGTATATCAATAAAGAGTAAAGGGTTGCAGAGAGGGATCAATTCTCCAGGGAAGGAAAGATTAATCACGCGGAGAATTACAGAAGTTAGATACCACAGAAGTTAAGAAATTCATGTCTCTGTCTTCTCTGTAACTTCTGTGCCTTCGTGGTTTATATTTTTTATTGTATTTCACTTGGGTAAATAATTACGATTTTATTATCCTGTCCATCCTGTCAAAAATAAAAAGGAGCCGCAATGTCAGTCTATAACCAATTAACAGAGGGTTGTCTATACCCTTTCCTCTAATAGCTTTTGGGCAATAAAGAGGTCAATTGGTGTATCCACATCCACAGACACAGCCTCTTCCATTATATACCCGCGAATATCTATCTTTTTTTTCTCATCGATTGCCAGAGCTGCTACCTCAATAATCTCTCGTCTGGTTACTGTAATTGCCCCATTGAGCCGATAAAGCTCAGGTAAATCCTGTCGTCTATGATAGGTGTTCTTTGTCTCTATAAACGGGGAAACCTTATCCTCTCCATCTATTCTTCTCATCCAAAATGGGTGCTGAGTAACCTTACACAGGCTAACAACCATATCTGACTGAGTTTGTATGATTTTTTCTATGGCTGCATCAATATGAGATACATCCCTTAATGGTGAGGTTGGCTGAAGTAAAACAATATAATCAGGAACATACCCTTGAGATCTTAATGTATTTAATGCATGCTGGATAACAGGCAAGGTAGGTGTATCATCATGAGCCAATTCTTCCGGACGCATAAATGGTATCTCTGCCCCATATTCTTTAGAAACAGAGGCAATATCTTTATCATCTGTAGAGACAATTATCCGGTGTAGATGCCTCGACTTCTTTGCTTCCTCAATAGTATAAGCAATCAATGGTTTGTCCCTGAGAGGGGTGATACACTTTTTAATTATCCCCTTTGAGCCACCCCTGGCTGGAATTAATCCAAGAAACTTAAGATGTTGCATTTCTTTATCACCTTTTCTTCTGATAATCTGTGAAATCTGCGGATTAAATCTTAATTGCACAGCCTGAAATAACAAGTATATCATCTTTTTTTGATTTTCGCTATTAGTTTTTCATGATTTTGAGGAAAAAATTCAAAATCCTTGACAAAGGCTGCAAGGTGTGGTATCTTATCCATTATTCTTTCGTTATTGCAGGGTTGGAATTGAATTTGCCATTTTCTTAAAATGTGAGCATTCAAGATATGAAGATTAAAACAATTATTATAGTGGGTTGTGTTATGTTTACTATTGCCCTTTATATCCTTCAACCTAATAAACCTGAGCTTTCAGGCACACATGCAGCCCATGCTATTCCTGTGTCTGAAAATGATATCCAACTGCTCATTGATTCAACAGCATTTGATCCACAATCAGGCAATCGTATTATCTGTCAGAAAAACTTTGATACAGTACTGGCTCTGATTAAAGGGGCAAAGAAATGGATATATGTTGATTTCTTCTTATGGAATCAATGGCAGGGGAGTATTCCAGAAAATCATCGCAAGCTTTCCAAGGAATTAGCCGATGCACTTATTCATAAAAAACAAGATTGTCCCAAGATAAATATTCTGGTATTAACCGATCCGATTAACAGAATATATGGGAATATGGAGCCTGAGTTCTTCCACCGCATGGCAGATGCAGGGATTGGGATTGTTTTTGCTGATCTTTCCATGATGAATGACAGTAACCTCATATGTAGTCCACCCATAAATATACTTGGTGCTCATCTTAAGAAGATTTCATGGATAAACAGGTTGCTGGATAGGGCTTTTTTGCCAAATGTTATGGACTTTAATGGCAATCAGATGAGCTTGCGACAGATGGGGCGGATGTTCTTTTTTAAGGCAAACCATCGCAAGGTGATAATTACTGATACTGTTGCCGGTGATTGGCAAATGTTGGTAACCAGCTTTAATCCGGCTGATGGGAGTTCGGCACACTCAAATTGTGGATTGCTTGTTTTGGGGGATCTTGCCTTAGCCGCACTTGATACCGAGATTTCCTGTGTTGAATGGTCAGCAATCAATCCACGCAATTGTCTGGGAGATGTAAGGTATTTGCTTTCTTTGTTCAGAATGTCTTTGTTGGGCATAAACAGAGAGGCACAAGGGCACAAAGGTACAAGGTGTTTGACTGCCGGAAATACTGCTGTCATGTCAAATCCCGCATCTTCAAAGGCAAATGCTCCAACCATTGAATGGTTGACAGAAGGGGCTATCCTGACTCGTATCATGAATATGCTCAAATCTGCCAGTCCCGGGGATGAAATAAGGATAGCCATCTTTTACCTTTCCGAGAGAAGGGTAATTGAGGCAATTAAGTTTGCAGCAAAAAAAGGAGCAAGTATCAGGATAATCATGGATGCTAACCGTGATGCCTTTGGGCATATTAAGATAGGGATACCAAATCGTCCTGTAGCTGCTGAATTACTGAATACAGCAAAAAAGCACAATCTCAACATATCTATCCGTTGGGCAGATACCCATGGTGAGCAATTTCACCATAAGGCTGTTTGTATTGTAAATAAAAACAGGCAAAAGTACCAGTTTATGTGTGGTTCAGCAAACTGGACAAGACGAAACCTTGCGGATCTTAACCTGGAGGCAAACCTGTTTGTAGATAATGCACCCAAGATAACCTCAGGATTTATTGAATACTTTGATCGGGCATGGAA
>JBDRAP010000229.1:0-4012 GCA_043823615.1 bacterium | reverse complement strand
TCCTAAAGATTCTACTGCTTGAGGATGGATCAATTTTCCAACAGCTTCATAGATAATCCATCCGGCAGCAATAAAAATGAGCATAGCTTCAACAAACCCTGAAATATTTTCAATCTTATCATGTCCAAATGGGTGTTTTTCATCTGCAGGCTTCCCTGAATTTTTTACCGCAAAAAAAGCAATCACACTGGCAAGTAAATCAATTCCAGAATGAACGGATTCGGAAAGGATAGATATGGATCCGCTTAACAAACCAACCAATAGTTTTAGTATTACCAAAATACTGTTAGAAATCACAGACAAGATAATAACCATAATCTTTTGCTTTTGGTCAGACATTGCTTTTCGGCCCTCCATAAATTAATGCATTATCTGAAAGATATTATACCTTATGGAAGTTACACAAGTCAAGTGAAAACTTGCGACCTGTGCAATTAGGATCTATCCACTCAAATGAAATCCTAAAGGATTAACTCCAAGGATTAACTCCAAGGATTAACTCCAAGAAATTTCGGAATTCAGGCTTTAGCCTTTCATCTGTGGTAGTTTGTGAAATCTGTGGATATATTCCATGTTTCCGTTTGCACAGGTCGAAAACTTGTGTGATTAAAATCAGAATTGTTGTCCCTTCTACCTCCTGCACAACACAGGAAACGCACAATACTCACATCCGTTAGAGGTGCTGCCTTTTCCTTCATCGCTATCAGCTGCAAAAGGGATACAAGGGTCCATAATCTCATGGATAAGATTCTTTAGGGTTGGCAGGAAAATATCACTTAAAAATGTATCTCTGGCTATATTCTTATCATTGAAAAGCATCTTTTCCTCATGTTTTTGAAGAGATATTACACTGGAATTTATCTTACCTATCGGAATATCTGGATTTGCCCCCTGATAAAGCAATATATAACATGGGAGCTGCAAAGAGGTTATCTCTCTTTTAATCTCTTTTCGAGTTACCAATACCCTGTCAAAGCACTTAAATGCGTGCTTGTCTATATTCCCGGATTTGTAGTCAATGATTTTGTACTCTCCATCATGGCAATCAATTCTGTCTATCTTGCCATTTAATCTTATATTTTTCCTCCGCGTCTCCGCGTCTCCGCGTGAGCTATAAAGTATTCCGAGTTCAAATGTATAGGTATCCTCTACAGAAACAACCCTTCTCGTATTATTAAAATGCTCCTTTTCCCAGTCAAGATAGTTTTTCATCCGCTTAAACATCATCTCTCGCAGAAGATACTTCTCCCCACGAATTTCTCCAACCCTTTGTCTGAATGTTTCGTCCAGCACCCCTCTCAAGTTTCTTTCAAGATAATCATATCGTATCCCATCCTCACCAATAAGTGGTTTATAGAGAAGCTCCAATACCTGATGAAGGATAATTCCTGGCTCAGTTGCATCTGTATCCTTATATATGTCTTCTTTTTCTTCAAGTCTCAGCACCTTTGAAAAATAAAATTTAGCCGGACACTGGAGGTATGCATTCAAGCTGGTTGGAGAAAATTTCATGGTATGTAATACATCAATCATCTCCGGAGTCTTATCTATCGTAAGATTATGAGCAAGAGCAAGAGAGATATTCATCGTAATAGGTTTTGCCTCAAGAACATTCAGCTCTCCACAGATTTTCTCCTTTTCCCAAATTAATCTCTCAACAAATCTGCTTCTCCGTTTTTTTTCTGTTTCCTGATAAATAATATGTACCTCTTTGGATGAAGCTATAAGGTGACGGAAATGGTATCTTGCGATCTCTTCCCGTTGATAATAGGTAGGCATCTTTAAGGCTTGTCGTACAGGAAGAGGCAGGAGTGGACAAAATAGTTCAACGCCAGGTAAAATCCCTTCGTTTACATCAAAGATAAAAACCTTATCAAAGTTCAGGCATCGTGTTTCTAATAACCCCAATATCTGCAATCCCTTAACCGGGCTTCCCTCAAAATAGACCTGTTCATCCTGTACAAAAAAAAGAAATATTTCAAGCAGGTCAGAAATATTCTCAAAGCATTGATTGCTAACCATTGAATCCTTGAGATTATCAATAAAGGCAAAAAACTTATGAAAAAATTCACTTGAAAATGGATAGTGTGGAGCAGGGCTATTCTTAAGCAAAAAGGTGAGAACATTCTCAAAAAAGCCTGCCATCTGCTTCAGTGTCTGTATTCCATCCATCTCCCTGATAAAGCGATTATGAATATCTGTCAACATCTCCATAAATTCTACAGGGGATACCCCTTGGCTCATCATAGATGCAGACTCAAATATCTTTGAATTCTGTTCAATCTCTTCCAGCGTGATAAATCTTTTTTCCTGTGCTATTAGCACACCCTCTACAGCATGAACAAGGATCCTCGTATGTGTTGAGTTGCTGATATTTTTGATATATGGATGCATCAACAGATTAAGATAATCCTCAAGATAATAGGTGTTATCAACCCTGTTCCTATAAAGCTTCATAAACATATCCAGAAGGGCATATACCGGTGTTCTTACAACAGGATAACCCATGCTAATATTATAATCCACAGACATGGCAGTTATTACCTCAGAAAGAAGTGGTATGAGTGCCTCAGAAGAGGGCAGGACAATGGCAGTCTTTTCATGATCAGTGGCACGAAGTAAATGCTTATTATCAATAGGCTGATCTTTGACCCCTGCTAACTGTTTCATACTCTCTGGCTCTGTGCCCTTTGTCAACACATCTCTCAATGCCACCACCTCAGAATGGGTATTAAACGCCCTGTAAAGGAATATCTCTGGGGAAACACAATTGCAACCGCAAGAGGAGAGCCCCTCTGACAAGATTGTCCCTACAGAGGCAGGGCTATCATCTTGTATCCCTTCCCTTTCAGCCCATTCATCCATTTCCTCAAATGGTGTCCATTTATTTCCATCGCCCTGTCTGATGATAGTAGTCTCTGTTTGTTTCAAAAGATGCTGAACAACCATTTTCTCAGATAGAGTCATGGCAAACAGCCCAACAAGGTAGATATGCTTAAACTGATTTAGTGTTATAGCATCCTGAACATTATTGGCTGCAAAACAATAGGTTAATGCCCTTGTTGTCAGGTTATGGCTCTTTAGAATGGAGTGATACCCATGCCTGATTTGTGAAAGATGATTGCCAATATTATCCCATGCCCCTGTTTGAAAATCTTCACCTATTTCAATACCATGAAGCTCTTCATAGTTTATCATCTCAATGTCCATTTCACTTATTACCTGCTCAAGTTTTAATCCCCATGGGATAAACTGGTTCAATGAAAGCCTTTTCCAAGGATTATCAGGGAGGCTGCCTATTACCTGAAAAAGCAGATAAATGCTATCCATAGGCTTTACAATGGCAACCTCAGACAAATCTTGTGCCTCTTTTGAGAGATACAACATGAAATCATCCATCGAAAATATCTGTGGTGGGAAAAATGGGTGTATCAGGGATTCAGCCATTGATTTATGAAGATACAGACCTGGCCGATGGTGACTGAATATAACCACATTTGATGAGAAATCAGGATCTTCTTGTTCCATTAATCGCTCAGCAGTAAACTGTATCAGATTTTTTGCAAACGGAATCTCTATTATTTTGCCCATAATGCTATTTTCCTGTCCTTACAAACATATTAAATCGCCAATCTTTCCATAATAAGAATTGTTCATTAAGACTGAAAATCGACAATAAATTCTAAAGAATTAATTCCAGAATGAAATCCTAAAGGAATGAAATCCTAAAGGATTAACTCCGGGATTAACTCCGGGATTAACTCCGGGATTAACTCCGGGATTAACTCCGGGATTAACTCCGGGATTAACTTCAGGATTAACTCTAATCCTGCCAACTCATTGAAAAATCAATAATTGGGTATGACTCAAAGCAAGACATTATCCATTTCATTCCATATTTTCGCAAATAATACTGAAAACTTGAATATTGCCAATCTTCCATTTGTCTGACATAGCCATGTTTTACTGGATTATGATGAATATAGTTGAAGTGCATCCACATATCTTTCTC
>JBDRAP010000228.1:0-3800 GCA_043823615.1 bacterium | reverse complement strand
CAGTGAGTAAAATGCCGCAGTATCTCCCTGCTATCCTCTCAACTGTCATTTCGACCAAAGGGAGAAATCTCATAATTGCAACAAAATAAGGATAATTACAAATGAGAGGTAGCACCTCTGGCGGAGGTAGCACCTCTGGCGGAGGTAGCACCTCTGGCAGAAGAGCCGTTGGCAAGGGTTATATCCTTAGAATTCACACCCTTTGTGGCTCTTCCTCTGTAAACGATCGGATTAGGTGAAAAATATCTCACATACCAATCACTGACCCATTACGCCTGTCAGCAAGGACACCACAATTCTTTCCTGATGACTATACACACTCATGGAACCTGCCCTTACCTGTCCAATGATAGTGGCACCTGCCATAGAAGCCCATTTTATAGCTAAATTAGTAGCACACGAACGGGCAATAACCACAGGTATCTTTGCCCTGACAGCCTTAAGCACCATCTCTGAAGAAAGACGGCCTGTGGTAAGCAAAAGTTTATCCTCAAAATCCATTCCCTTGATTAATCCTGCACCCAGCACCTTGTCAATGGCGTTATGCCGACCAATATCCTCTTTGAGGATAAGTATTCTGCCATCACCATCAGCCAATGTTGCTGCATGAAGCCCTGCCATCTTAGAGCAGGATAAAAATTCCTTCATTAAGCTGCTAATTAATTCACAACTAAATTGGATGGGGCTGGTTATTTTGGTATCGATCATCCTCTGGAATGTAACCCCTCGACCACAGCCTGAGGTAATGATTGCCTGCTCAGTGTTAATGGTTTCCGGCTCTGTATCTGTATCTATGCTCACCCCTTTTTCGCACTCATCAAGACACAAAATATCTCCCCATTTTTTGATTATCCCTTCAGTAAAGAGAAAGCCAACAAATAACTCTTTTACATCCATAGGAGTAGCAAGAAGGGTAACAAATTCCCTGTCGTTTAGCTTTAATTGCAGCGGCTCTTCCCTGGGGACAAGGATGCTTTCATTTTGTCCCATGCCATCTTTTATCTTCAAGATGTTTATGTCAATAGTATTGTTCAATTTCATTTTATTCCCTTTGTAAAGGCAACAAAGGCATTTTCACCCATGTATGGTGCCAACCCAAATGGTTTATTGGCATAGAGTCCCATGAGTAGTGTACCAATGACAGCACAAAGTATGGTAGCAACCATTTGCGGACCCTCTGGAATCCCTGCCTTTTGAAGGATTGCCGGATTAACTACAATGATATATGACATGGTCAAAAAGGTGGTTAGCCCAGCAAGTACCTCTGTACGAACATTTATCCCATGCTCTGACAGCTTAAAAAATTTATCTAACACTCGATGTTCAAGTTTTTAACCTGTGCAGAAATCAGATACCCACTCTCTGTCATTTCGACCCTCAGGGAGAAATCTATCTTTTGTCTTTACACCATAACTTTTATTATCTTCACTCAGTTCTTGAGATCTCTCGTCGAATACTCCTCGAGATGACAAGGTCGAGTACTCTTCGAGGTTGTGCCTGAGAAAAAACTTGAACATCGAGTAACATAATGCTATGCCTCCTTTTCAGAAAACTCTTTGACAATACAATCTGAGAACGCTAACAAATCATCAAGACCAGTTCTTATTATTGCTTCAATAATCTCTATTCTCAGCTTTTGATATTCGTGCACAGCAATGTTTCTGAAGCCGACCATACTGCTCATCTTTTCTTCAAGATAGACAGGGATTATCTGTTTTCTGGCCAGTAGAGAAAAACTTTCCGCACTGCTGGTTGGAATACCAATTTTGCGGGTCTTGATAGTATAATTTGCCAAATCAATGGACAGTTCACAGGCACGGGTGATATTTAGAATTGCCGCATCTTGTCGTGAGTAATCGTTGCGGAAGTTTACACCCGCCAGATGGTATTCCTCACGCGCTCGCTCAATCGAGCGGTGAATACTCTGTACCTTGTCAATAACAATATCATTCATACCTTGTATGCCCTGCCTGTTTGCCAAAATTCATCTAAAATTTGCCGCCGTTCCTCGTTAAGTTTCTGATAAAATGAAAGCACCAACATCTCAAATTCATCTGCTGCATAGTTGTCTGCACAAAAAAATCGGCGATTCGGTAGCGTGATCTCTTTTTGAAATACAGTGGAAACCTGACGAAGATTGATTAAGTCCACATCCTTGCCAAGCAGTTGTTCAAGTGTTACATGTAGTTTGCTCATAGCAAAGCTACCCACTTGCTTTGCTTCTTTTGGCGGCAACAGTACGGCAATATCCACATCACTCTCTGGCCATTCCTGCTCTGTGCCATGGGTTCCAAAAAAATAAATAGCCTGAGTATCAGGGTGTAGAGCAAGAATTGTTTGAATAATTGCATCGTTGTTCATACCGTCACCTCAATTAATGCACCCTATTTACCATGAAAAACTTATCCAAATTAATCATATGCTGTTCAATCAATGCCTCTGCCTTTAATACCTCTGCCCTTCTTTTGGCAAGATTACTTTCTGCAACAATGTTCAGGTCATCTATGGTATAGAGGAAGATACCATCTATCTCTCGTATCTCTTCTGGAATATCCCTTGGAACTGCAAGATCGATAAAGAGTAAGGGACTGTTATCCCTTTTATTCATAACATCTATGACTTGTTGGGTATTAATAATATGATGTGGGGCAGAGGTAGAAGAGATAACAATATCTACCTGTTGCATCTCTTTTAGAAAGCTGTCAAACCTGATCGCCTTGCCGGAAAATTCCTCAGCCAAACGATTTGCCTGTTCAAAGGAGCGATTGGTTACCAGAATAGTACTGCATCCATGCGAGACAAGATATTTAAGGGTTAATTTGCTTGTCTTGCCAGCACCAATAATCATGGCTGTTTTACCATCAAGACTATCTAAGATATTCTCTGCCATGTCAACGGCAATAGAGCTTACAGAAACAGCCCCTTTACTGATACCTGTTTTTGTTTTTATCCCCTTTACCACAGAAAAGGCATGAGAAAATAATGGGTGAAGGATTTTTCCTACAGTATGATACTTTTTGGCAAGATTATAGGCAGCCTTTATCTGTCCGGTTATCTGATTTTCACCAACAACCATGGAATCTAAGCTGGATATTACCCTGAACAGGTGTTTTATTGCCTCATGATCAATAAAAAAATAGCTTTTTTCTTCCAGTGTTTCAAAGGGAAGCTGGGAGTATTGACTAAAGGCAGAGATGGGAGTGTGTTTTGCCTCTCCATGATTACCCTTAAAAACCCCATAGGCTTCAGTTCGATTACAGGTGGAAACAAAAACCACCTCCTGAAAAACATCATGAAGAAGAGTCAGGACATCAGTATTTCTATCACCTGAAACAGCAATCTGTTCCCGTATCTCTATTCCGGCAGTATGATGACTTAATCCAAAGGCAAAAATTCTCATGATTATATAGTATAATCAAAGTGTTGTTGTTTGTCAAGAAGTTTTCTTACAAATAATGTAACTATTCAGGCATCAGAATAATTGTAGCTGCAGAGCTTGTCCCTGCTTAAACCATTTTTACACCTGAAATTACAAATTGCTGGTGTAATCTGTGGATTATTTCGACCTGTGCGGTTGTGGTATTAAGCTACAGGAATACAGCGATAAAATGCAAATTAGCTATCGATTTTCTTAAATGTCCTGTAGGGACAACATATCAGTAGAAATAAATATTATCCAAATATAAATGCCGTAGGCATGATATATGAAATTCAATCGGTTTGAAATTATACAGTTCCTACGGAACTGATTGATTTGTTTATAATTGTTCTACCGATATTATGTTCCTAACGGAACAATT
>JBDRAP010000227.1:0-3063 GCA_043823615.1 bacterium | reverse complement strand
AACTCTTTTTTATCATCCATAAAACACCAGCCATTTTTTTTCATCTCCTCGACCCTTGTTTGCCATTTTATCATACCTTCTTCAATCAGGATAACCTCTCGAAGGGCAATCTTTCTTAAATACAAGTCATCAATGCCGTCTACGATGTGTCTCAATCCTTCCATGATTTAATGCCTCCTTTTCTTACACAATTCTAATTTACTTACAGCTACCTCTGCCGGCATGAGACAACACACCGTCTGTTTTACCGACACCTGATACCTGATAGCTGAATGCTATATCCCCACCAATCCTTTTTCTACTAATATCTCAGCAATCTGAACCGCATTAGATGCAGCTCCCTTGCGTAGGTTATCTGATACAATCCACATGTTTAATCCACAGGGGATAGAAAAATCCTCCCGTATTCTGCCGACAAAGGTTTCATCCATGCCTGAGGCATCAATAGCCAATGGATACTTATTATTGGCTGGGTCATCAACAACTATTACTCCCGGGGCTTTGGATAATATCTCTCTTGCCCTTTCCGGGGTTAACTTATTTTCGGTTTCAATATTTACAGATTCTGAATGAGATCTGAGAACAGGAACCCGCACCGTAGTAGCTGTTACTGCAATCTCTGGTGATTCCATAATCTTTTTTGTTTCGTTTACCATCTTTATTTCTTCTTTGGTATAGCCATTATCAAGAAATGTATCAATATGAGGCAGGCAATTAAAGGCAATCTGATGAGGATATACCTTTTTTGTAACCTCTTTTCCATCTAACACAGCTCTGGACTGATTGATTAATTCCTCTATAGCCATTGAGCCTGTACCTGAAACCGATTGATAGGTAGAAACCACAATCCTTTTAATCTTTGCCTCTTTATGAAGTGGATTCAAGGCTACAACCATCTGAATGGTTGAACAATTTGGGTTGGCAATAATACCCTTATGCTTTGCTATCGCATGGGGATTTACCTCTGGTACAACCAATGGTACATCAATATCCATCCTGAAGGCACTACTATTATCGATAACAATACACCCATCCTTAACTGCTTTGGGTGCCCACTCCTTGCTTACGCTTGCCCCGGCAGAAAACAGGGCAATGTCAATCCCCTTAAAGCATCCCTCCTGCAATCTTTCAACCACTATTTTTTCGCCCTTTTCACCCTTGAAATCCAGTTCCATACCCTCTCGTCTGTACCCAAAAAATCTTACCTTTTCTATTGGAAAATTCCGCTCAATCAATACCTCTCTCATTACCTGTCCAACAGCACCTGCTGCACCAACAACCGCTACAGTATATTTTTTCATCGCATGATCCCCCTTCTTTCAGTAAATTATAATTATAACCTAAGTTGAGAGATGTTGTCAAGCAAAAAGTTGATTTTTCAGTAATTAAATCTTCATTTGCCATATGCCTTCTCCTATTACACAGAATTACCGGGAATTTACCTTTTTTTCTTGCACTTTATTGCCAATCATGATATAATCAGTATATTATGATTAGAGAAGCTATTCTTAGAACATTTTATGATGCGGCGAGTATGCAGAGATGGAATGACCATATCAGGCCTGTAGAATTAACTGAGCTTGATAAACAGGCACACAAGATGATCATTGCCTTTGTTGTGGGAAGGTTTGAGGAAACTGTGAAAAATGCCTCTGTCAACTGGAGGCTTCTTATTGAGGGTGGTATCTTTGAATTCCTGCAACGGATTATTATCACAGATATAAAGCCTACTGTGTTTCATAAAATAATAGCTGAAAAAGGGGAAGAGATAAATCGATGGGTTCTGGATCAGCTTAAGGATAGTACCCATGAGATAAAAGGGGATTTTGTCAAGCGGTTTGAGCAGTATCTCTTTGATAAGGAGTATGCGAGTACAGAGAAAAAGATATTGAAGGCATCCCATTATCTGGCTACAAGTTGGGAATTTGAAATTATCTATAACTTAAGTCCTCGTTCACTTGGCATTGAAGAGACAAAAAGAGCAATTGAGAATGAGATTGCACAGCATGGCGACCTGATAGGTGTTCAAAAATGGGCATATGACAAGAAAACATATGGTTTCCTTGATATCTGTGGATCACTGCGATTCCAACAAAGATGGGCACAGGCACAAAGGGTGCCAAGAACATCGGTATTAGGACATATGCTTATTGTGGCTATGTTTTCTTATTTGTGCTCTATTGAGATAGATGCCTGTGATAAACGGCTCTATAATAATTATCTTACAGCATTATTCCATGATTTGCCAGAGGCACTTACCCGTGATATTGTTTCGCCGGTTAAAAAATCAGTCAAGGGATTAGAAGAAATTCTCAGTAAATATGAACAAGAACAATTGGATGAAAAGATTTTCCCCCTTCTTCCTCCTTCATGGCATGATGAGATGCGATATCTTATCATTGAGCCGTTTAAGAGCAGGGTGTTAGATGCAGAGACACAAAGATACGAAGGCATAACTGTTTCTTCCGAAGAAATAAATATCCGGTTTAATCAGGACAAGTATTCCCCTGTTGATGGTGAAATTATTAAGGCTTGTGACTGTCTGGCAGCTTACATGGAGGCTGCACTTTCCATAGAACATGGCATTGCCTCTCATCATCTTACAGAAGGTAAAAAATCCATATATCAGGGATGGAAGGATACGCATATTGCTGGAATTCATTTTGGGCAGATATTTGATTATTTTAAGTAAGGGGTACTATTTCTTGCTTTTATTCCTGTGTAGCTATTAAAACCTCTTCTACGGTAGTAATTCCTTTAATAACCTTGTACATCCCATCTTCACTTAATATTTTTAACCCTCCCTTTTTAGCTGTCGATTTAAACATATTTTACCTGAATCTAATCGACACCTTTTCCCTCTTTCATCTATTTTACAAGCCTCTATTTGAACCGTGTTACATATTTTGGGTTAAAAAATTTGTAACTATTCAGGTATAATGACGGAATACAGAATTCAGAATAGATGCAGGTTCCTTCATTCTGACTCCTGCATTCTGATCTGTCGTAGGGGCAAACCCCCTGTGGTTGCCCTTTGTGGTAGGTGCAGACCTATGTATCTCT
>JBDRAP010000226.1:0-3083 GCA_043823615.1 bacterium | reverse complement strand
AATAGCATACGTATCCCCAACGGCGATTGTATTCGTAAAATTACTAACAAACGAAATTGTCTTCGTTCCTACATCGACTCCTGAGATTGTTCGGCCAAGCCCGGCATTATCTCCAGACGTAATATATAACTTAGCCGAAGCCAACACACCCGGTTCAAAGTGTTTTTCCCCTTTCTTGATTGCCTTTTCAATATCAAGGGTACCCACCACCCGGTCTTCAGTAGCTGATACAGGCAGATTAACCACCTTCATCTTCCGCTTGATAACCAATAAATCTTTGTTCTGTTGACAGCTTTCACACATCAGATGCACATCCCTTGGACTGCATCCAAAAGGACAATCCCCTACCACCTCAATTACTGGCAGCAGATTAGCTAATGCCCGTACAGCAGTAGACTTAGCTGTCCCCTTCTCACCACGGATAAGTACACCGCCAATTCGTGGATTAATGGCTACCAATATAAGTGCCAGCTTCATTTTATCCTGACCAACTAATCCAGTAAATGGATAAACAGTATCTGCAAAACAACTCATGTTATTTATTCCTCCTTATTATTACTACTCTGACAATTCATGTGTTATGTCATTTGTGAGATTCCTCGTCGCTGTGCTCCTCGGAATGACAATGTGTCGGAGTAGTATTATTCCCATTTTGCCTTCATCTCATATATCTTTTTACCCCAATCAGCCACATCGGAAGCTGCAAGAATATCCACTGCACCCCCCTGAAAATCACCCTCAACATCCCCCATATTCTCTTCCAGCCAGCCCTCGATCTCAAGGTATGTATTTTTCAATCCTTCAAGCACCTCCGGGTCAGCATCCCAAAGCCCTCTTTGATGTGCCTCAAGCAGTCTCCTTCCAATCTCCTCAAGTGCCCATGGGTTATTTTCCTGAAAAAATTCGCGCATTTCCTTATCAAGGACAAAGGTGCTGGTAATATCATCAAATATCCAGTCATCTACCTCTTGCGTGGTTGCCTCCCAACCATAGACCCTGCCAATGCGTTTGGATATATCACCAGCCCCTTTGTAGCCATGTTGTTTCATCCCTTCAATCCATTTTGGATTAAGTAGTTTTGTCCGGACTACTCGTCTGACCTCATCTGCCATATCCCGAACCTCAACATGTTCAGGCTCACGAGTATCACCGTAGTAGGTCTTAACCTCTTTGCCGGATAGATGCCTTGCTGCCGCAGTCATCCCCCCATGTGTGCCAAAATAGCCACAGCAACCAAGCAGGTCATATTCATCGGTAACAACCTTATTGTATGTGATGTCAACGGTTTTCAGGTTTTCTGCAAGCTGCTTGTGCTTTTCCTCACCAAATATCCCTTTACCATAGGCATACCCATTCCAATAGATGAAGACATCCGCGAGGTCTTTCTCATCCTTCCATGCCGAGGCATAGACTGCAAGTTGAGTACCTGCCTGATATGTACCCGGCTTTGAGGCAAATATTCGCAGTGTTGCATTTCGCCATGCTTCCTTAGATGATGAGCCAACGCCATCTTCAATCTGTGCTAAGGCATGTTTGCGAGGATAATTCATTTCCTCCGGCTCATCTAAAGATGCTACTGCCTGGATAGCCTCATCCAACAACTCGATACAATTTGGAAAATTATCCCGTGTAATTCCAGAGACCCGCACGGTTACATCAATTCGCGGTCTTTTTAGCTCCTGAAGTGGAATTATCTCAAAGCCCTTAATCCTGCCATTTGGCTGCCAGAGGAGCTTTACGCCTAACAGATACATCATCTGTGCCATGCCCTCACCATCAGCCCACATAATGTCGCTACACATCCAGTAGATAGCCACATTCTCAGGGATTTTGCCTTCATCCTTTTTATGCTTCTCAATGATTGCATCAGCCAGCCTTTGTCCTACCATCCATGCTGCTTTTGTAGGAATTCGGTGTGGGTCAAGGGAGTAGAAATTTCTCCCTGTTGGCAGGACATCATCCCTTCCACGGGTAATTAATCCAGACGGTCCTGGCTGGATATACCCACCATCAAAGCCATGCAGCAAGGAGTCAATCTCACGAGAGCCTTCTATGCGTGCATTCAGATCAGCTATTCTCCCCTTAATCGAACTTAGCTTATCAATGTGCTCTGACTTTCTTAACCTTTCACCAAGCACATCATAGGCAATCTTCTTAGTGTCATCTATGTTATTCAGAAACTTGCGGATAAATTCCTTGCAAATGGTATCAACCACCTCTAATAGCTCCCCGTAACTTTGATGATGATGTGGGCAAACCTTGCTGTTGTCTGATAGCATATTGGACAGATTCATGCCCATCATTGAGGCTACAATCCTTCTCAGAGAAATTTCATCACCCCCATCATAACGCAGGATAGAATTGATAAAATCCACCCGTTTTTCTCCCTCAGGTAATTTGCCAAAGATGTGCATCCCATCCTGAATCTGTGTATTCCGTATGCGGGATAATACCCCATGAGCCTGTTTGACTACTTCATCAAAATCATAGTGCTCTTCTGTATCCTGGTTCTGAGGCTTTATCCCAATCTCCTTATCCATGTTTGTCTTCTCTATTGCTTCCATAATCAGATGCTGCAAGGCATGAGCCCTGCCCGGGTCAGCATCCTTTAACTGCTCGTATTCACCAAGAAATCTACCCAACTCTTCAAGCTCATCATACAGTCCACCCTGTGTCATCACCGTCTGCATATGGTCAACTAAGACAGCGTAACTTCTGCGTTTGGCAATAGTACCTTCAGGTGGATTATCTGCATTGTAGATATAAAGGTGTGGAATATCTCCGATAGCAATATCCGGGTAGCAATCAGCAGAGAGTCCTACCCCTTTTCCAGGCAGAAATTCTAAGTTGCCGTGAGTGCCGACATGGACAATTACATCAACCCCAAAATCCCTCTCCAGATAGCGATATGTAGCCATATACTGATGCGGTGGGGGAATATCTGGGTCATGGAGTATCTTACAGACCTGACCGTCACACCTAGCTCCGGCACAGCCGCGTTTTGGCTGAACACAAACAACGCTATTCCCATACGCTACACCTGTAACCAATATCCGTCCATCATAAACCATAGCCGGTGGGAC
>JBDRAP010000225.1:0-17688 GCA_043823615.1 bacterium | reverse complement strand
AAACATATGTTGAGTGGCTAACGATGAATTTGGCGTAGTTAGCATTTGAATGCAACTTGGTATCAGCAGGCATATTTGATTAGGGGGAAGAGAATAAGATGGATCAGTTGGTTGCCATTAGAAAGGATAGAGGCAAAGATTCTTTTGATACGGGGTCAGAAGGTAATGCTGGATAGGGATTTGGCAGAGTTGTATTGGGTAAAGACTAAAGTCTTAAAACAAGCGGTCAGACGAAATATAAGTCGTTTTCCTGAAGATTTTATGTTTGAATTGACAAAAGAAGAGTTTGAAAATTGGAGGTTGCAATTTGTGACCTCCAATAGTGACAAGATGGGATTAAGATATAATCCTTTTGTCTTTACTGAACAGGGTGTAGCCATGCTCTCTTCTGTACTTAACAGTGAAAGGGCTATCATGGTCAATATCCAGATTATGAGAATATTCACCAAATTCAGAAAGATATTGGCATCAGATGAAGAGTTGCGAAAGAAGATTGAGACCATAGAGAGAAAGGTTGAAGGACACGATGTCCAAATCAAAGCTGTTTTTGATGCCATAAGCAGCTTGATGACTCCACCAACTAAGGAACAGAAAAAAATAGGGTTTAAGAAGGATCAAGGGGATTAAAAAGAAGGAGTCCCAATCAGTTGGTTCACAAGAGAACTGTTCTGGTTCAAGAAGTATTAAATTATCCTGTTAATCCTGTCAAAAAGTCTATGGTACTGGAATATTTGTTGTAATTTTGAAGGAATGAATGTATACTAACAACTGTTTCTTTGAACACCAAGGGTGGAAAAAAGGAAGTGCAAAATTGTTGATATATTTGGATACAAATGTTTATTGTCGTCCTTTTGATGATCAGAGGCAAAATAGAATAAGAGAGTGGTGGCAAGCTCTAATTGACCGTTTGGGATATACTAATGCAACGGGTTTCCTTATGAGTATTGAAAGAGGGGAAGGAGATTCGGTAAAAGAGATTAGGGAGATAAGGAACAAGGATAGTAGGGAATTAAGAGAGGTTCATGATGTAATTATGAAATGGAAGCAGAATCAAAAAAAGTGCTGATTCTCTACATTGTGCCTTCTCTCCAAAATTTATTTAAGACAGGACGATTAAACAGGGCAACTGCTCTGGAATTAATCCTTTAGGATTTCGTAACTGTTCAGGTATAATGACAGAATTCAGAATAGATGCAGGTTCTTTTATTCTGACTCCTGTATTCTGATCTGATGTAGGGGCAATCCCCTGTGGTTGCCCTCTGTGTAGGTGCAGACCTATATGCCTCTACCCAATAATCTCCCGTGATTATCCCATATCAGGGCAGGCACGGGGGCCTGCCCCTACAACAGAAATAAACATTCTGACTCCTGAATTCTGTATGCCTGAATAGTTACAAATTTTTATTGATTTATGTTGTAAATTGAAGTATAATAAAATTTGTGAAAATTAAAGACTCAAAGGAGATGTGATCCATGGCGACTAAAACAACCCAATTAGCCAATCCTTTTTATGAGGATTTCCCTGTTATTACGGAACATGGTAAACCTAAAGCATTTGTTGTAGATATCAATGTATTTCGACAGATTCAAATTATTTTGGATAATTTACAGCACCAAGAAACAGAAGCAGAAGATACAGTGATAGCGACCTCAAAAGCATTTCAAAGGTTACTCAGCCAGGTGGAGAAAGAAGACAATAGTCCATCTTCAGATTGGAGGCGAGAACTTCGTGCAATTTAGAGTCTGTTTTTCAAAATCATTTAAGCGTAGTCTTCGGCAGCTACGGAAAAGGTATCCTCAAATTCAATCTGATATAGAATCAGCCATTGAAGCATTATTCCTGCATCCATCTCTTGGTGTTTTAATTCCTCATACACCAAGTGTTCGGAAACTTCGTGTCCCCAGTAGTGATATGGAAAGAGGTAAAAGAGGAGGCTTTCGATTATTGTATCTTCTGGACATAGAAAAAAACTGCATTACTCTATTGTTTGTGTATGCAAAGCCAATCTGTGAAAACTTGAATCAAAAAGAGATTGAATCACTTGTGAAAGAAGTTTTAGAAGAAGAACAGGAAAAGATGGGATGAAATAAGATAAATTAAACAGGGCAACTGCTCTGGAATTAATCCTTTAGGATTTTATTTATGAAAGGCTAAAGCCTGAAGTCTGTGCTAAAGCCATAAATTCCAACTTATGAATTCCTAAGCATTAAATTATCCCGTTAATCCTGTTATCCTGTCAAAAATAATCCTGTCAAAAGGAGGCAAGATGGAGTATCAAGAACTTACTGAAAAGATAATTGGTTGTGCTTATAAAGTTTATAATAAAATGGGGTTTGGATTTCTTGAAAGAGTCTATGAGAAATGTTTGCTTATTGAACTTCGTAAAGCTGACTTGCAAGCAGAATCACAAATGCCGATAAATGTCTTTTATGATGAAGAACTTGTAGGTGAATTTATAGCTGATATTGTAGTCAACAATACTATCATTTTAGAATTGAAATCCGTAAGGCAACTTATTCCTGTCCATGAGGTGCAATTAGTAAATTATCTTGTAGCTACAGGAAAACCTGTAGGTCTAATCCTGAATTTTGGTGAGGAAAAGGTTGAGATAAAGCGTAAGGTTAAAAATTTAAAGTCGATTCAGACAGGATAATAGATTTTGACAGGATAACAGGATAAAACAGGATAAGATAGATAGGGAAACTGCCAGAGGCGATACCTCTTTCTTGGGGTTAATCCTTTAGGATTTCATTTGTGAAAGGCTAAAGCCTGAAATCCGTGCTAAAGCCTGAATCCCAATTTTGAAATTCTTAAGTATTAAATTATCCTGTTACATCCTGTTATCCTGTCAAAAATAATCTTGTCAAAAAAGGAAAAAGGTAAAAATAAAATGCTAAATGCAAATTGGAAAAAGATGGTCATACTTATAATTACTGGATTGATTTGGATAGGACAGACTATAATTCCGGAGGATGTCCATGCACAACCTATCGTTTACGATCCTTCTAACCTTACCGGCACTGAGAGCATCAGGGTAACCGTGCAAGTGAGCATGATAAGGTATATTTTAAAGGAGTAACCGAACACTCCCTTATTAAAATTTTTACATCAACTGGTGAGTTGGTAAAAGAAATAACGGTAATTAGAAACCCGCAGGAGTGGGATGTAAAAAATGAAGCAGGCTGTCAGGTTGCAAGTGGTGTTTATATGTATCTGATTACTGATACGCAAGGACATAAGGCAACTGGTAAGATAGTTGTAATTAGGTAACTGAATTTGTAAGCGTTCAGCTATCAGCTGTCAGTCTTCAGCTCTTACAAGGTATTGCGCCACAAAAAGCAGGAAGTCATAATGTTAGGAGATCCTGCTTTTCCTTGATGTTATGGTCTGGGCTTTCTGCTGATAGCTGATGGCTGAACGCTTACTATAGGGCAATATCCAAATAAAAACTAAAGGAGTACCAAAATGTTTGAATTAACTATTGATGGAAAAACGATTGGGATACCCGATGGCACAACCATCCTTAATGCAGCAAAATCTGTTGGCATTAAGATTCCACACCTGTGCTATCAAAAAGGGTTATCTCCAACAAGTGCCTGTCGATTGTGTGTGGTTGAGGTTGAGGGGATAGAGGGTTTGGTAGCCTCATGTTCATCTCTTGCGAAAGAGGGTATGAAGGTATTTACCAATACAGAAAGGGTGCTTTCGGCAAGAAGGCTTGTTTTGGAATTGCTTCTTTCGGACCATCCAAAGGATTGTCTTGTGTGTGAAAAAAATGGTGTGTGCAAGCTGCAACGCTATGCCTATGAAATGGGTGTGGAAGACAGCCGTTTTTCGGGCAAGGGGCATCATTACCCGATAGATTCAAGCAATCCGCTTATTGAAAGGGATTATAATAAATGTATCCTTTGCGGCAGGTGTGTGACTATCTGTGAAAAGGAGATGGGCAGGGGCGTGATTGATTACCTTTATCGTGGTTTTGAAACAAGGATAGGAACATATTTTGATAAGCCGCTTCAGGATATGAATTGTGCCTTTTGTGGTCAGTGTGTGAGTGTTTGCCCTGTTGGTGCCCTGACAGAAAAACAGTCAAAGGGTAGGGGACGGGCATGGGAGATGGAAAAGGTAACAACTATTTGCCCATATTGTGGTTGCGGCTGTACACTTGATATGAATGTCAGGGATGATAAGGTAGTTAAAATTACATCAAACAATACGACCGGCATTAATCACGGCAGGCTGTGTGTTAAGGGCAGGTTTGGGTATGATTTTATTCATCGTGATGACAGGCTCAAGTCTCCTTTAATACGAAAGAATGATGAGCTTATTGAATCCTCATGGGATGAAGCCTTGGGGCTGATTGCGGAACGATTTAGCCAGATAAAGGATAAGTATGGGGCAGAGTCAATGGCTGGGATTTCATCAGCCAGATGTACCAATGAGGAAAACTATCTGTTTCAAAAGTTTATGCGAGTGGTTATTGGGACGAACAATGTTGACCATTGTGCCAGACTCTGTCATGCCTCAACCGTGGTTGGGCTGGCAACATCCTTTGGCTCAGGTGCCATGACCAATGCCATTAGCGAGATACAGGATACAAAATGTATCCTTTTAACCGGCTCAAATACAACAGAATGCCATCCAATTATTGCAATTGAGATACGAAAGGCTGTTGCCAATGGGGCAAGGCTTATTGTGGTTGACCCAAGGGAGATAGAGCTGACAGATATTGCCCATCTGCATCTTCAGCAAAAGCCTGGTACAGATGTTGCATGGATGAATGCAATGATGAATGTTATCCTGTCAGAATGGTTGCAGGATCAAGGGTTTATTGAGACGCGGTGTGAAGGGTTTGAGGAATTTAAGTCCACAGTAGAAAAATATACCCCTGAGTATGCCGAGGAGATAACAGGCATTCCTGCTGAAAAGATAAGAGAGGCAGCCAAAATATATGCCTTGGCAGAGACAGCCTGTATCGTGTATTCTATGGGTATTACCCAGCACACAACCGGTGTGGATAATGTGCTTTGTATTGCTAATCTGGCAATGCTTACCGGCAATGTCGGCAAGAGGTCAGCCGGGGTTTTGCCATTACGAGGACAGAATAATGTTCAGGGTTCATGTGATATGGGTGCCCTGCCAAATGTGTATTCAGGGTATCAACCAGTAGCTGACGAGAATGTACGGCTTAAGTTTGAGCAGGCATGGGGCGTTAAGCTGCCGGCATCACCCGGGCTTACCCTGACCGAGATGCTGCATGATAATATTAAGGGATTGTACATCATGGGTGAAAACCCTGTTGTATCTGACCCTGATTCAAATCATGTCAGGCAAGCCCTTAAGGATAAGGAATTTCTTGTGGTACAGGATATATTCCTGACCGAAACAGCCCAACTGGCAGATGTGGTTTTGCCTGCAGTTAGCTTTGCCGAGAAGAACGGCACATTTACCAATACCGAACGGCGGGTGCAATTGATACGGAAGGCAATTGAGCCTATTGGTGAGGCCATGTCTGACTGGAAGATAATATGCGAGCTTGCCTTAAAGATGGGTTATGACATGAAATATATTGAAGAGTCTGAAATAATGGATGAGATCTCTATCCTTACCCCATCCTATGGGGGGATCAGGTATAATCGGCTGGAAAAGGGCGGGCTGCAATGGCCATGCCCGGATATAACACATTCAGGGACACCGTTCCTGCACAAGGATAAATTCACCCGTGGCAAGGGTAAATTTTCTGCTGTTGAATATATCCCGGCTGCTGAGCTGCCAAGCAATGAGTATCCGTATATCCTGACTACAGGTCGTGTTTTGGCACACTACCATACTGGTTCCATGACCAGAAGGTGTGTTGGACTGGACTGGATGTGCAAGCAAGGCTTTGTTGAGATGAATCCGGATGATGCCGAAAATCTGGGGGTAGGGGATGGGGATATGGTCAGGGTCTTGACCCCTCGTGGCAAGATAGAGCTTTGCGCAAGGGTTGTTGAAACAATAAGCAAGGGTGTTTTGTTTATTCCCTTCCACTTTGCCGAGGCTTCAGCCAATGTGCTCACCAATCCAGCACTTGACCCAAAGGCAAAGATACCAGAGCTTAAGGTGTGTGCAGCAAGGGTTGAGAGGGCGTAGTATTATGCAGATCATGTTAACACATGGAGGGATTGAATGGAGCGGTTCGTTGTAGGCATTACAGGGGCAAGTGGTGTAATCTATGGTAAGAGATTGGTTGAATTATTGTTGGAAAAAGGTAACGCCTCTGGCAGTGGTTGCGAGGTCTTTTTGATGGTTACGGATCCGGCAAAAGAGGTCTTCAAACAGGAACTTGGAATTGATGATGTTATTGCTTGCTTTGAGGGATTCAAAAATCTTCATTTCCTGGATTATCACGACTTAACTATGTCAATTGCAAGTGGTTCTTTCAAGATAAAGGCAATGATTGTCATCCCATGCAGTATGTCTACATTGTCTGCTATTGCTTGTGGTAACTCAAATAACCTTCTTGAACGGGCAGCAGATGTTGCTATAAAGGAAAGAAGGCAGCTTGTCCTTGTACCTCGTGAGACCCCATTAAGCGAGATACACCTTAAGAATATGCTTGTCCTGAGAAGTATGGGGGTTGATATTGTTCCAGCTATGCCACCCTTTTATGCTAATCCCGGTACAATAGATGAGCTTGTGGATGCTATGGTTAACAAGGTATTATCTGTTCTGGGGATAGATACAGGGTATGAGTGGCAGGGGTGCAACAATTCCTGAGTGAACAATGTGGTACCGATGTTCCATCATTGCTGGAACATAGTAATGGGCCAGTGATTAGTAGGAAGATGTGTAAGGAGAAGGAGAAAGGGAGAAGGGGGAGAATTGGGGAAGAATTCCTAACATATTGCAATACATATCGTTCCCCATTTCTCCACTTTCCCCTTTTCTCCTTTTTTACACATCTGTATAGTCTGCTATCCTCTTTTTCCTACCGATAACTGGCCCATTACGGAACACATCAAAAGTTTATTGACAGGCAGCTAAAATTATGGTAAGATTAAGGTAATAATTTAAGGGGGATGAAATATGAAAAATGTGGAAATTAATCCATCGATGTTCAAGGCATACGATATTCGCGGGATTTATCCTGAGCAATTAAATGAGGATGTAATCTATCAGATAGGCAAGGCATTTGTAGAGTTTGTTAAACCAAAAAATGTTGTGATTGGAAGAGATGTTCGTCTTTCAGCAAAATCATTGTTTGAAGCCTTGAGTCAGGGCATTATGGACATGGGGGTAGATGTTGTTGACTTGGGAGAGGTGTCAACAGATATGATTTACTTTGCTGTGCCATGGTGTGAATGTGATAGCGGCATCATGCTTACAGCCTCTCATAATCCTCCTCAGTATAATGGGATGAAATTGGTCAGGGAGCAGTCTATTCCTATATCAGGGGATACGGGTATATACGAGATTCGTGATCTATCTATTGAGCAAAAATTTACTCAGTCTGATAAAAAGGGCACAATAACCTCAAGGGATGTCTATGCTGAATATGTAAAACATGTGCTTTCCTTTATCAATCCAGCGGTGCTGAAACCCTATCGGATAGTAGCTGATGCAGGCAATGGAATTGGCGGCAAGGTGGTTTCAGGGATTGTTAAGGATTTACCTGTTCATATAATACCCATGAACTTTGAGCCGGATGGAAGATTCCCAAATGGAGAACCAAACCCATTACTTGAAGAAAAGCGGGCTGGAATCATAGAAAGGGTAAAGCAGGAAGGGGCTGACCTTGGTGTTGCATGGGATGGAGATGCTGACAGGTGCTTTTTTATTGATGAAAATGGTGAGTTTATTGATGGCTATTATATTACCGCCCTTTTGGCTGAGGCATTCCTGAAAAAGAAACCAGGCTCAAAGATAATCTTCGACCCACGGCTGATATGGGCAAATATTGATATAATTAAACAATATAACGGTATCCCTCTTATTAATAAATCAGGGCATGCCTTTATCAAGGAACGGATGCGAAAAGAAGATGCTCTTTTTGCCGGAGAGATGAGTGGTCATTACTATTTCAGGGATAACTATTATGCAGATAACGGCATGATCCCTCTGGTTTTGATTCTGGAATTGATGTCTATCACGAATAAGTCTTTATCTGAACTGCTCCTTCCACTGAAGTCAAAGTATTTTATCTCTGGTGAGATAAACTGTCTTGTTGACTCTCCGAAAGATAAGATACGGGAGATTGAGGAATGTTATGGGGATGGCGAGATTTCCAGTATTGATGGGCTGTCTGTGGAATATTCTGAGTGGCGGTTTAATCTTCGTGCCTCAAACACAGAGCCATTTATCCGATTAAATATCGAGGCAAAGAGTAAGGGGTTGCTGGAGGAAAAGACAGAAGAGCTGAAAAATAGATTAGGATAGGGATAACAGTTCAGCTAACCGCAGAGGCGCAGAGAAAAACTTAAAGTTTATTGGTCATACGCTTGATTCCACTCCTTAAGACAGGAACATTGGAATTGATCGCTTAGTCCAAGCCTTTTATCCATGTGTATTTCAATGGATGCACCAATTAGTCTTTTTTTTGCGATCTGATTGATTTCCATTCTCTGTGCCTCTGCGTCTCTGCGGTGAACTATTACTAATAGGGAATAAAGGTTGGAATATGCGTCAGGATGAAATTAATAAAAAGTACAATTTTATATTTCTTGGTGGATTTGCTATGTTTGGGATATTTATTATGCTGATTATGGCTGGTCTTGGGAAGGGATTTCAGACTTGTGAGAATAAGATACTGAATGATCCATCTGGCTCATGGTGGCAGGGTTTTTTATCCCCACGCTATCCTGAATCGATGAAAACAACAGCAGTAGATGTGTTACTGTCTGATAATAATGTTGAGCTGTTGGATATTAATGAGTTGAGTCCATCTAATGCCTTTTTCCCATCCATGTATTATGAGATGTCTTCTCAATCACCAGAGACAAAGTGGTATAATTATATTGATATGAAGCCTATGAAAGCCATTAGATTTGGTAGAGAAAGGGATGCAAGTGGTGTTCAAAATGATGTGCATATTGTTGCTATGCCCGGATATTTTTTTAAGTAACACAGATGAATAGGTTAACATAGAATATTGGGGGATTAGCTCAGGTGGTAGAGCGACTGCTTCGCATGTAGTAGGTCAGGGGTTCGAGTCCCCTATCCTCCACCAGTTTTTGTGATTATCCTATATACAGACTGATCGAGAATTGCTTTTTTCTCGCATTTTGTTGTCATAAGTCCTTTATTTTCAATGTATGATTCTTGGAATTTTGAATTCTCGGTCAGCCTGTATACAAAAACCTCATAAATGTCAATACTACAGGATAGATTATCTTTTCGACGATTCCAAAATATAACAAGGAAAAAACGATTATAAATCCATAGGGTTCAAGTCGGCTGTATCTGTATGCCTGTTTTGGGGGTAATAATCCGATAAGTATCCTTGCCCCATCAAGTGGTGGGATTGGAATAAGGTTGAAGATAGCCAGAAAGAGGTTAATAAGTATGGCAATAAATATTATGGGATTATCGCCAATCTTAATCTCAGATATTATCCCTGTGTGTAATAAAAGGCTCAATCCTATGGCTAACAATAGATTAGCTGCTGGTCCTGCCATAGAAATCCAAATCATATCCTGCTTTGGATGACAAAGATTCCGAAAATCTATGGGTATAGGCTTTGCCCAACCAAATGAAATTGGAGAACCAATCAATGCCAATCCAATGGGCACAATAATTGTTCCTACTGGATCTATATGAGCAAGAGGATTTAGTGTTAATCGTCCCAGATCTTTGGCTGTTGTATCACCAAGCCTATATGCAACAAACCCGTGCGATATTTCATGAATAATTACTGCAATCAGGCATAGGATTACTGAAGTAATGATTGTAAGCATTTGAACCCCGCTAAGAATTAGGATAAGAGGTTTGATTGGTACGGTAATAATAACATAAATAAGTGGAAAAGGCAAGTATATTTATCAGTGATCAGCAATGTGTCAGTGAGTTGGCAGAGAGGCGGACAACCACAAAGGATTGTTCCTGTAGTCAAACTTGTCCGACCAGTCCGACTTGTCTGACCAGTCTGACAAAATCTGCGTCCCATTCATACTGATTATGCTGAACTCAGCTGCTTTTTTCCTCTTAATATCCGATGATAGGATATTGCAAATCGATGAGCCTCGTTTCTAATGTGTTGAAATAGGTGCAATACGATAGAATCACCCTGAAGTGGCAAGGGATTAGGAGAATTTGTGGTAAATATGCGGTCAGTCTCATCTTTTTTTTGTGGTTTAGCGATGGATATTAGTGGTATCTCTTGAATTCCAAGCATGGCGAATACCTTAGATGCCGCATTAAGCTGCCCTTTGCCCCCATCAACCATAACCAAATCAGGCTGTTGTATATTTTCTGTCAATACTCTTTTGTATCTTCTGTTTATCACCTCTTCAATCATGCCAGTATCATCCTGTCCGGCAAATTTTCCTTTTATCCTGAACTTGCGATATTCAGATTTTTCAGGTTTGCCATTGATAAATACTATCATGGATCCAACTGCCATATCACCACTAATATTTGAGATGTCAAACGCCTCAATCCTTGATGGGATTTTTTTTAAGTGGAGCAATGTCTTTATCTCTGAAAGCTCAAGGATCACACCCTTTTGCCTCAACATGGACTCAGCATTGTGCAGGGCAAGCTCTACCAGATCCTTTTTATATCCCCTTGGGAAAGTGATTATCCGTACCCTTTTCCCTGCTTTTTCAGAAAGTAGTCCAGCTATTGCTTCTTGATCCTCTATCCTGCATCCTGTAATTATCTCATGGGATATGGATAGTACACGATGATAATACTGTTTTATGAATGCTGCAGTAGTTTCCGAAAGCTGTTCGCCCTCTGGTACATCCAATATGAAATGCTCTTGTCCTATCATTCTGCCTGATCGTACCAATAAGACTATCCCAATATTTTCCTTCACCGCTATTATATCAAGCGAAACAGGCGTATCTATTACCACCCTTTGTCTCTCCATTATTTTCTCGATATCCTTGAGCTGACTCTTAAGTCTGGCAGCTTGCTCAAATCGAAGCAAGGATGCCTCAGCTTTCATTCTTTTAGTCATATCAGCGATAAGATTATCCATCTTTCCTTCCAGAAACAGGCAAACATCTGTGGCTACTCTGAGGTAGCCTTTCTTATCAATCTGATTAGCACAGGGTGCAACGCATTGATTGATATGATAGTTGAGGCAGGGTTTTTTTGATGGGGATGGATGGATCTTTTGTTTGCAATCCCGAATAGGAAAAATTTCTCGTATCAGTCTTATCGTTCTTCTCATAGCCGAGGTATTGGTATATGGTCCAAAATATGCTGAACCATCGGACAGTGTTTTCCTGACCACAAGCATTCTTGGATAGTCTTCATTTAGGGTTATTTTGATGTAAGGGTAAGCCTTGTCATCTTTAAGTAATACATTATATTTTGGTCGATATGTCTTTATCAGACTGCATTCTAAAATCAAAGCCTCATTCTCTGAAGATGTAACGATACAATCTATTTTGTCAGCATTTCTTAAAAGTTGTTTTGCCTTCCAGTCATTGGTGACTGAAAAGTATGATCTGACTCGTTTGATTAATGAGGTTGCTTTTCCAACATATAGTACTGTTCCATTTATATCCTTAAATAAATATACCCCTGTAGTATCAGGCAAGAGGGCTAAAGAAGAAAGTAAACTTTGAGTGGGAATATCTTTCATGATAGAATGTTAAAACCTCTGATAGTAGGATTATTGTAACTGCTTGGGTAGCAAGAATACAGTAGTGTCTCGTTAACTTTAATGTAACCATTCAGCCAATTCTTTGTGGTGACATACGCAAGAGGCGACCACAAGAGGAGAGCACCTCTGGCAGGTCGCAGCTACAAGTCTCCACGAATAGCTGTAGCTGCAGGGCTTGTCCCTGCCCTAACCATTCAAACACCTGAATAGTTACGCTTTAATTTGTAATGGGTCAGTAATTGGGAGGAAATTGTTTAGCAAAAGGTATCTTCTGTTTTAGTGGAGAACATTACACACCCCTAACCCCTCTTATTAGAGGGGAATACAGATAATCCCCTCTTGAGAGGGGGGAGGGGGTGTGTAATCCTCTTGAGAGGGGAGTAGGGGGTATGTCCAATTTCCCACATTTCACTGACCCATTGCCTTTAATTTGACGCATAACCATTTCTCTGTGTTCTCTGTGACCTCTGTGGTCTTGCTGCTTCAAGGGATAGTATATCCTAAATGACTGCAATAGTCAATCATCTTTTTTGCAACAATTCTTAGTAGATATGGTTGTTCAACTTGTTCCTCCAATAACTAACAGATTGCAACCTGTCGTAATGGGTCGATTATTGGTATGTGAGATATTTTCACCTAATCCGATCGTTTACAGAGGAATAGCCACAAAGGGTGTGAATTCTAAGGATATAACCCTTGCCAACGGCTCTTCCGCCAGAGGTGCTACCTCCGCCAGAGGTGCTACCTCCGCCAGAGGTGCTACCTCTCATTTGTAATTACCCTTGTTTCGTTGCAATTATGAGATTTCTCCCTATGGTCGAAATGACAGTTGAGAGGATAGCAGGGAGATACTGCGGCATTTTACTCACTGTCATTTCGACCATAGGGAGAAATCTCATGTGCTTGAAATGACCAGAGAATGTGTAATGGGTCAGTGAACTGGCAGAGAGGCTTCCCTACCATTACAACCTGTCATATTTTTTTATTGCAATCTACTGGATATATGATATAATTATAGCTGCGACCTGCCAGAGGGGCTTCCTCCTTGTGGTCGCCGTCTCCATTCTGGATTCTGACTCCTTGATAAAGGATGTGTTGTTTTGAATCTTAAGGCTAATATTGCTCAGATAAAACAAAGAATTAATCAGGCACTTAAGGCTTCAGATAAGGGACAGGATAGCGTTGCTCTGGTTGCAGTAACAAAGTCTGTGAATATAGAGACTATCAAGGCTGTCATATCAGAAGGTGTAGAGAATATTGGTGAAAATCGTATTCAGAATGCAAAAACAAAGTATCAGGAGATTGGAAATATAGTGAAGTGGCATATGATTGGCCATCTTCAACAAAATAAGGTAAGGGATGCGGTAAGGATGTTTGAACTTATCCATTCGGTTGATAGCCTTTATCTGGCAGAGGCAATTAATGAAGAGGCATATCGACAAAATAAGATACAGGATGTGCTTGTTCAGGTAAATACATCAGGGGAAAAGACAAAGTATGGGTTGAGCTTGGCTGAGGCAAATGTTTTATTTGGAAGGGTGGATGAATTTTCACACTTGAGTGTCAAAGGGTTGATGACCATTGGTCCTCTTATGGATGAGCCAGCCCAGACATCAGGTGTGTTGTCTCTTCGTAGTTGTTTTCAGCAGCTCTTTCAGTTGTATCATAACCTGAAGGCAACAGGCTTTCCGCTTCAATACCTTTCCATGGGCATGAGTGATGATTTTGAACTGGCTATTTCAGAGGGATCAAACATGGTGAGGATTGGGCAGGCAATATTTGGAGATTAATCCACAGATTACACAGGTTTCCACAGATGAAAGGCTAAAGCCTAAATTCCGAAATTTCCCGGAGTTAATTCTTTAGAATTTCATTGTAAAGCAAGAGAAGGAAGAGTAAGCTTTATAGCTGTAGAGCCTTTGAAAGTTAGTTAATCTATATGGGTTAATTGACCCTACAAAATACACTTCGCGGGCATTTGCGAAAGCTTGAGATGAAGCTTGTCGGTAAGCCGTGTGCGGGAAAACCGCATGCACGGTTTGATGAGGGGGATAGATGAAATGGACAAAGGTTCAGGGATTCTGTCTCTACTCTACTGGATGTCTGAATATTTGGAGGCTTACAATGACATTTTCTAAAAAGTTGGCATTTATTGGTGCTGGAAATATGACAGAGGCATTGATTCAGGGGATATTAAGGGCATCATTGCTGAAAGCGGATGAAATAATTGCTTCTGATGTAAGCCATGAAAGGGCAGCCTATATTCAGCAAAAAACAGGTGTTACTGTTTTACTTGAAAATACTCCAGCAGTTAAACAGGCTGAAACAATTATACTGGCTGTTAAACCTCAGGCAATGGAGGGTGTCCTACTGGAGCTGGCAGAAATACTCTCTTCCGACCAGCTGGTTATCTCTATTGCTGCCGGGATAAGTACAGAGATGATTGAGAATAATCTTGAGTTTTTGTCTATTTCACCCTCTGGTGTTGGAACAAAGTCGCCGGTTGTCAGGGTTATGCCCAATACCCCTGCCTTGGTTGGGTGTTCAGCTACAGCCATTTGTAAGGGCGAATATGCCAATGATGAACACCTGAAATGGGTCATGAAAATCTTTGAGGCTGTGGGGTATGTGGTTATTGTTAATGAGAAACTAATGGATGTAGTTACTGCCCTTTCAGGCTCCGGACCGGCGTATATCTTTACCATTATTGAAAGCCTTATTGATGCCGGGGTTGAATTGGGGCTTACAAGGGATATTGCCACTGGGCTTACCATTCAAACCGTAAAGGGTGCGGCAAGAATGATGGAAGAAACAGGGGAACACCCTGCTATCCTTAAGAATAGGGTAACATCACCTGGCGGGACAACCGCTGCAGGGCTGCATGCCTTAGAAAAAAATGGACTACGAGGAGCAATAATTGAGGCAGTTATTGCCGCAAAAAATCGGGCAAAGGAGTTAGGTTAAATATGTTTGTATTTGGTGAATTACTAAGCAGTCTTGCCATGCTGATGAGTATGATATTTAAGATGGTTTATTTTGTTTTAGTGGTGAGGATGCTGCTTTCCTGGGTAAATCCAGATCCATATAATCAGATGGTGCAGGCTATTTATCGTATTACTGAGCCAATCCTTGCTCCGTTTCGCCGTATTATCCCACCAATGGGTATGATAGATATATCACCCATTGTGGTGTTTCTTTTATTATCATTTATCGAGAAACTTGTGGTTGGAATATTGCTTCAGTTGAGCTCTCGAATGGGGTAAATAGGTGAGAACTGTACATTTGAACATAAAACTTCAGCCAAATGCTTCAAAAAACGAGATTGTTGGTTGGAAGAGTGAATATATACAGATACGCGTTCAAAGCCCGCCGGTTGACAACAAGGCAAACAAGGCATTGATAAATCTTATAGCGAATGAGCTGGGGGTGAAAAAGGCACAGGTAATTATAACATCAGGACAGACCTCACGGCTAAAGAGGGTGCAGGTTCAAATAGGGGATGGGTCGGATTTGCCTGAATGGGTGTTATAGCTGGCTGTAGCTATGAGGAGCATTTAGCAGGCATCATTCACCATAGAGACACGAAAAATAAAAATGCAGCATGGCTTAATCTGTGCAATTAGAATAATCCAATATTTCTAAAAAAAAACACTTGAAATTTAGACAAAATTCTGTTAAAATAGTATAAATGTTCAGTAGAGGTGTGAAATTTGTGTTTCTACTGTTATCAGGGGGGGATAAAGATGGAGGAAAAGAAATGAATTATTATTCCCATCCCGTTAAACAATGGGGAAGTTATCGTTCATGCCGGTCAAAGGCAAGAAAGAAACAATTTATTGGACGAGGTATATTAGTTGTAATATTTATTTCTCTGGTCTTCTTGGGAGCCAATAAGGCATGTACACCACCAGAGGATGCTACCGCAAGGTATAAGAAAAATTTGGAAAATGACCCGACAAGCGTAGAGGCGTATCTTGCACTTGGCAAATCGTTTGCCTCTAAGGCAATTGCGAGTGAATATCCTGAAGAAAAGGAGAAGTTCTTTCAGGAGGCTATTGGTTTTTTCCAGAGAGCAATTATCTTAGATAAGGATAAAAAGCTAATCCCTGAGACTCATTATCAATTGGGTCTGACTTATTTTAAGATGAGCAGGTTAAATCCGGAAAAGGCATATTATCGTGAGGCTGAGGAAGAATTTGAGGCAGCTACTAATGAGGGGTTTAAGCATCCGGATATTCATCTGTATTTGGGACATCTTTACTTTAAGAGAAATGCCCTTGATAATGCCATAGAGGAGTATAAGAAGGCAAGGGAGCTTAATCCTAATGATATTTCAGCATGGTACAACCTTGGCTGGACATATAAGATAAAGGGACTCTATCATGAATCAATAAATGCCTTCCAAGAGGTGTTAAGTGTCAGAGGATTAGAGGATGATTTCAAGATAAAGATATATGCTATCATGGGAGAAATTTATTCGTCTAAGAATGAGTTGGATTATGCTCAAAATGAATATAAGAAAATATTAAAGCTGGATCGCAATTCTGTGGAAGCACATTATCAGCTTGGTTGTATCTATAAAAAGCAGGAAAATCTAAGGGATGCAGAAAAGGAATGGAGAAGGGTGCTAAGGCTTTCACCAAATCATGTAGAGGCAAGGAATGAGTTAACACGATTAAACAGTTGATGTAAACTCAGCTATCAGCATTGTCGCGAATTGTGAATTGCAGGGAGTAGCTCTGGAAGAAATTTCGAATCCGTTCCATTTCTACAGCTTCGCTATTTCGCGATTAGAAATATGGTTGGAGTTCAGGCTTTAGCCTTTCACCGCTTAAGCTTTCGGCTAAACGATTACAACAACCTGACAACAATTACAAGGAGGAAAATGATGCTATTTGGTTCTATTATTGGTCTTTTTTCAAATGATATTGGAATTGACTTGGGAACAGCCAATACCCTTGTTCATGTGAGGGGAGAGGGGATTGTCCTGAGTGAACCGTCAGTAGTGGCTATTCAGAAGGATACCAGGGCGGTATTGGCTGTTGGAGAGGAAGCCAAAAGGATGCTTGGCAGAACACCAGGTGATATTGTGGCTATCAGACCACTCAAGGATGGGGTTATTGCTGATTTTGAGATTACAGAGCGGATGATCAGGCATTTTATTACCAAGGTGCATAATCGAAGGGCATTGGTCAGACCACGAATTGTTATAGGCGTTCCCTCAGGGATTACAGAGGTAGAAAGAAGGGCAGTTCGGGAGGCGGCTGAACAGGCTGGTGCCAGAGAGGTATATCTTATTGAAGAACCAATGGCTGCAGCAATTGGAGCAAATATCTGTGTTCATGAACCAGCTGGAAATTTGATTATTGATGTTGGTGGCGGAACAACAGAGGTAGCTGTCATATCGCTCGGTGGTCTGGTTGTGAGCAAGTCTATCAGAATTGCCGGCAACGAGATGGATGAGGCTCTTGTTCAGTATATTAAAAAAACACACAGCCTCTTGATTGGAGAACGAACCGCTGAAGAGGTAAAGATTAAAATAGGTTCAGCGTATCCGCTTCCTGAAGAGCAATCTATGGAGGTTAAGGGACGGGATACCATGACCGGATTGCCCAGAACATTGAAGATTACATCAGAAGAGATTCGTGAGGCATTAAAAGAGCCTATCAGTTTTATTGTTGAAATTGTTAAAACTGCATTAGAAGAGACACCACCTGAATTGGCTTCAGATATTGTTGACAGGGGTATTGTTATGGCTGGTGGTGGGGCATTATTAAGAGAATTAGACAGGCTTATCTCTCAAGAAACAAGACTTCCTGTGGTCATAGCAGATGATCCGCTTAGATGTGTAGTCATTGGGACTGGAAAGTAT
>JBDRAP010000224.1:0-13151 GCA_043823615.1 bacterium | reverse complement strand
TGTAAGAAGCTCACAGGATGATATTGTCCAGTGGGATAGAATGAAAATCATTGATGCACTTATCCGGGAGGCTGATGTTGAACCGGAAATAGCAGAAAAGATAAGCCGCGAGGTAGAACAACAGATAAAAAACTGGGATGTCCAGATTTTGACTGCTCCACTTATTCGGGAGATGGTGGATGTTAAATTGATTGAACACGGATTAGAAAGGGCAAGACGGGTTCATACCAGATTAGGGCTGCCCCTAAGGGATGTAGGAAGGGTTATTATCTACAAGAATAAGGAAAATGCTAATATTCCTCATAACCCGGAAGCAACAAACCTAACCTTGGCTGAGACAATAAAAAAGGAATATGCCCTGCTTGAGGTTTTTTCTCAGGATGTGGCTGATGCCCATATTCGAGGTGATTTTCATCTTCATGACTTGGGAATGATAGATAGACCATATTGTTCAGGACAGTCTCTGGAATATGTAAAAAAGTATGGCTTGGATCTGACTAATGCCCTTTCTGTTGCCAAACCGGCAAAACATCCGGAAACACTATTAGCCCATATGGTTAAGTATTCAGCAGCACTGCAGGGACACTTTGCTGGGGCAATTGGGTGGGATGCTGTCAATCTTTTCTTTGCTCCATTTTTGGTAGGGTTGTCTGATCGTGAGATGCATCAATTGGCTCAAATGATGATATTTGAGTATTCTCAACAGAGTGTGGCACGGGGTGGACAGGCAATATTTTCTGACATCAATCTCTACTGGGAGGTGCCCAAACACTTTGAAAATGTTGAGGCAATTGGTCCTGGCGGGCAATATACCGGAAAAACATATTCAGAATATATTAAGGAAGCTCAGCGGTTTGTTTGGGCACTATTTGATGTTTATAAAGAAGGGGATGGGAGTGGTCGTCCATTTTTCTTTCCAAAGCCGTTGCTTCATATTACAGAAAAATTCTTTAAGACACCTGGTCATGAGGAGTTCCTGCTCCATGCCTGCGATGTGGCAAGTTCCATGGGGAATACATACTTTGTCTTTGATCGGGGTGAGACGGCAAAGATTTCAGAATGCTGTCGTCTGAGCTTTAAGCTTGAGGCATCAGACATTGAGGATGCAAAGCATCCATGGAAGATGAGATATACAGCCCTTCAAAACATTACCCTGAATCTTCCAAGGGCAGCTTATGCTGCTAATTGGGATGAGGCTAAGTTATTTAAGCAGCTTGAGGATTTATTGATTTTGTCTGCTAAGGCTCATATGCAGAAAAGGTCTTTTATTGAGAGCCTGCTTAGCCTTGGTCATGAAGGGTGTCTTTCCCTGTTGACCATGGAAAAAGAGGGTGAGCCATATCTTAGAATGCATCGGGCAACCTATTTAATAGGCTTGCTGGGGTTGAATGAAATGGTTCAATTCCATACAGGGTTTCAGTTGCATGAATCTGAGGAGGCACTAAAGTTTGGATTAAGGGTAATAGCACATCTTCACCTTTTCTGCAAAAAGATCTCAGATGAATATGGGATGAGGTTTGTTCTGGAGCAAACACCGGCAGAATCTACTGCCTATCGCTTTGCTAAATTAGATATAGAACATTATCATGAACAAGCAGTTAATGTAGTCAAGGGAAATATAGAGAATAATGAGATGTATTATACAAACTCTACTTATTTGAATATCGGAGAGGCAATAAACCCTATTGATCGAATAAACAAGGAAGGAATATTTCATAATCTGATTGAAGCAGGGGCATTAACCCATGTGTGGCTGGGCGAGTCTCAACCATCACCTGAATCAGTAGCTAATTTTGTGAAAAAAGTGTTTCACAAGACACAAAATGCGCAGATTGCATTTTCTCCGGAATTTACTTTTTGCAATACATGCAGCAAGGTTGTCAGGGGATTAAAGGATCATTGTCCATTTTGCGGAGATACAAATGTTGAAGGAATTACCCGGGTGACAGGATATTTTTCTAAGATATCTGGCTGGAATAAGGGTAAGGTAGCGGAATTGCGTGATAGATACAGAAGTGGATTGTAAGCATTAAAGAGTTTGAGGAGGTTAGGGAGTTTGAGAAAAAACTCTCCAATTCCTTAAAACTACCACAACCCTTAGCTCTTATAGTTACATTGTAACTATTTACTTAAGTGAAGTGCAAGAAAAGAATATGAACCGCAGAGACACAGAGTTCACAGAGATGACAGATGGCAGAATAATCTAACCTCTGACTTTGCGTAAATTCTCTGCGTCTTGCGTGTCTCTGCGGTTAGTCTTTACTTCAGACGGGTAAAGTGTTACATTATATTAAATAGATATAGAATCCGGGAGGGGAAAACATATGGAATTTAAGGTATTTGGAACAAAGGAATGTAGTGCGTGCAAGACAAGCATGAAGCAGCTTGATTTTTACCTGAAGAGGTGGGAGATCAGTGATCAGGTGGATCTGTGTTTTTATGACATGGAAACAGTCGAAGGGCTTGCTGAGGGTGCGTATAATGAGGTAGTAAAGATTCCTACAACGATTCTAATGAATACTGTCAGTTCGTTAGCAAGGTGGGAGGGTGTTGTTCCACCTGCAGATGATGTGAAATCCTATCTTGGGGATGTAATCGTGGAAAAAAGTAGAAAGGCAGCGTAAGACTCATCGACTACTGACTGCTGATTGCTTCAAAAGAGTGGTGGTCAAAAGAGGGAGGGCCACAGCCTCTTTTTTTAAGAGAATGTGGTTTTTTTTCTTGACAAATCGTAAAAAATAGTGTATATAATAAGTGTAAGCAAATTAGATGATCGCTGTTGGACAGCAACAGAGGAAAGTCCGAGCACCACAGGGCAGGATGCTGGGTAATACCCAGTGAGGGTGACCTCAAGGAAAGTGCAACAGAAAATACACCGCCGATGGCTCTCAATCAGCCAAGTTTAATCTGGTTGAAGGGATAGGAACAATTTTGATGATGGCTGTTCGTTTTTTCTTGATAAGAGAAGAGTTTATTGTAGAATGTCGGGACAGCAGGGATAGTGGTTGTTATTCTCCTTATTTTTGCCATTTGAACCAGCGGAGATAGAGACAACCTTTTTGTGATAATTGTTCCGTTTGTTTGGCTCAAGTAGCTAAGTTAAGTTGGTCGCATAGTCTAAAACACTTACAGACTATGTATTGTGAAGTGATTCATGTGATTAGCTTGGCTGATTTGAGAGCTCAGGTAAGGTTGAAATGGTGAGGTAAGAGCTTACCAGCAGAGGGGCGATCCTCTGGCTTGGAAAACCCCATCCGGTGCAAGACCAAATAGGAGGGATTTTTGAGGTTTACTCAAAGACAGTTGCCCATTGTTTCCCTCGGGTAGGTCGCTTGAGGTAAATGGTAACATTTATCCCAGATAGATGATCATCAAAAGGGTTTTTTCCCTTTCACAAAACTCGGCTTATAATTTGCTTACACTTAAGAATGGGTGAGGAAAATGCAAGGCTTAAGGTAACTCCTGAGGCTTCATGTTGTTCTGGTTTAATAGACGTAAGGAGCAACTGAGCTTAAACATTGGAATAAATACCATTAAGCCTGCAGCTTCCTCACCCTATTTTTTTTTGTTGGAGTCTGACTTGTCCGATCAGTCTGACCAGTCTGACTGGTCGGACTATCCAAGAGGAAACTTGAATGATTGATACCCTTTCCGGTAAACTCATAAAAAAGCTGCCAACATATGTCTTGATTGATGTTAATGGCGTAGGTTATGGGGTAAATATCCCTCTTTCTACCTATCATCAATTACTTCAATCTCATGATAATGTGTCATTATTTACCCATCTGGTTGTTCGGGAGGATGGGCTTCTCCTTTATGGATTTTCTACTACTGATGAAAAAAGGATATTTCTTGCCCTGATTTCTGTGAGTGGGATTGGTGCCAGAACAGCCTTGGCTGTTCTTTCTTCGCTTTCGGTAGGGGAGTTTGAACAAGCTGTTGTCCAAGAGGATGTGAAGAGATTAACCGGTGTTGCTGGCGTGGGAAAGAAAAGCGCTCAGAGAATAATTCTGGAACTAAAGGAAAAAATTTCTGCTCAAGCTATACCCCTATCTTCACCTGCCCCTTTTCATAAAGAGGATATAAAAGGACAGTGGCACAGGTGGCTGTACAAAAGGCAGAATCTACTTTGGGAAATACATCAGGGATTGAAGATTTGATCAAAACAGCATTGCGAATGTTAGCTTAATTTAATGTGGATATTCAAGATAAAATATTCTTTCCTGTCCATCTCTTTTTAATACCAATGAATCCTTTGTAATCTTTACAACCTGATAAGAGTCAATAATATCTCCACACTTGATAAATACATTCTGTGTCTGATTTGATGTCCTTATTACGGCTATTGCTCCTTGTGCCCCCTGTATTACCCCTTGAAGTGAATATGTTATCTCTGGAAGACTTGGCTGCTTTTCTTCTATGATTAAAGGGTTTTTTGTCTCTGGTGAGAGATCAATTGGTGTTTGCTTGATCAGTCCAAACAATCTGCCTGAAGCCAATATGTTATATTCTTCCTGCCCCTTGGTTGGGGTTACTAAAGCCTCAGGTAGCTTTATTTCTGCAGACTTCATCCCTTGTATCTTGCTTTTGGATATTTGGACGGGAATCAAGGAAAGGACTATACAGCACAATAGCATCAGACCAATAATAATGGCTAATATTTTGTTTATCAGTTTAATCTTGCTTAACATATTAACCTGCCCCCTACGCCTTGATATGAATAGCAGAAATCTTCATCTCGACCTCAAGCCAGCCATCGGATACTACGAATATAGATAATTGATTTATCTGATAAAGTTTATCGCTGTTTTTTAATCTATACAAAACATCTGTTAAACCCTGCGAAGAGGTCTTTAGTTTGAGATTAACCCCTATTTGAGTATAGCTTGAATTCATCTCTTTTTCAGGCAACACATCTATTCTTATTATTGAATTTCCTCCAGCACCAATGATTTTCTGAATATCTTCAAGTAAGCAGGTTGTGGATAATAAAGGGGTTTTATTCTGATAGCATTTTTGTTCGGCTTTAGATAGTGCATCTTGAATTTGCTGCCATTGCTTGGCATAAAATTCTGCATTTTGCAGACAATCCTTGTAGTTTTTCAGTTTAGCAGCAGCCTCTTTAATTTCACGATTTATCCTGACATATTGATTTATCTCATACTTCCATAACATAAGCATAAGAAAAATTATCAGGATGAATATTCCGGATACCTTAAGTATTGTTTTGTTTTGAATGATTTTCTTCATCTGTTTTTCTTCCTTCCATACCTCTGTGTCCTCTGTGGCTAATTCTTTTATTCACCACATTTCTTTTTGTCTGATAGTTTCACCAACATCTGTATCTCAAATCGTTCCATGTTCATTTCTCTGGTAATACCTCCCACAAGCTCTATCTGCTTAAAGACAGATGTTTTCTCAATAGTCGTAAGAAGGGCAGTAACAGCGGATGTCTGTCCTGTAATTCGACATTTCTTTCCCTGAATACTCACACCTTCCAGCCGTGTCTCTGTGGGAACGATCATGGTCAATTCATTAAGTGCATCCAGATAGCATGGGGTATCCAAAATCACCTCATTTAATTTTTCCACGCATTTTGTAAGCCGTTCAAAGGATGTCTTGTTATCTATAATGTTCCCAACTCGGGGTTGAATCTTATTAATCTCAAGTTTTGTGAGCTGTAATGTGTTTTCCATCCTTCTTATGACTATCAGAAATAGCAGATTTATGCAAAATGCCATCAAAAGCAGAAAAAGGATGCTGGTCTTGAGTTGTTTGTTTAATGCTCTTTTTGCTTGTATGTCCCTTTCAGGATACAGGTTTATCCTTAAGCCTGATTTGGATAGCTTATTTAAGGCAAGGGCAATTGGCACAAGGGACGAATGTTTAATCTGCGGTAATATTTTTATGGAATCCGGCAGAACGAATTTCTCCACCCTGACACCTGAGATAGCTTCTGGCTGATTTGAAACATCACCAGCAAGAATTATCTTTTTTACCGGATGATTTTCAATAACCCTGATTATTTCCTTTTCCATTTCTTGTCCATGGATAGTTTGGACAAGGCTCAAAAAACCATCCTTGACGACAAATATCTCCTGACATTTTTCTTCCCTGTAGCACAACAGCCAGTCCCCTTCCTGTTCCTGTGAAAGACAAAGGCTAAGTATTGCAATGGATGAAACAGATACAGAGATGTCATCGGCAGAAATCCCTTTTAGTGGCTCAAGATAAGACTCAACAACAGTTTTTGGAACCGCAACCAAGAGAATCCTTGTTTTTTCTGCCTGTCTTATGACGCAAAAATCATAAACCACATCCTGAATAGGATATGGAATATGTTCCTCAGCCTCATATCCCAATGCCTTTTTCAGGTCAATATCCTTTAGGGAAGGCATCTCAATGATTTTCATGAACACATATCGTCTTGGGATGGAAATAATCAGATTCCGGGATGAAGAAAGTCGGGGGCTCAATGTAAAAAGAATATGCTGACTCGTCTCTCCAACAGGGATAACCTCTCCCATAATTACCTCTACCACTGACGAGGACCAGCCTTGCTGTAATGTGGCGATTCGTATTGCTTTCTCACTTATATCTATGCCTGTAATTTTCATGGTTTGTATCTCCAGTCTGACCAGTCTGACTGGTCGGACTAGTCGGACAGATAATTGGGATTCAGGCTTAATGCCTTCTGATAGGAACTGGCAGCGTTATTTTTATCCCCTGCGTGGCTGTAGGCTATACTCAGGTTATAATAGGCATCCGGGCTACCCGGGCTTAATTCTACTGTCTTTTGAAATGCCTTAATTGCTTCAAGTGGTATACGAGCCTCAAGACAAGCACTCCCGAGTGCAGCATAGAGAAAATCTCTGCCTGGATCTAAATTAATTGCTTTTTTGTAACCTTCAATTGCTTGCTCCATATTTCCCTGCTTATGAAAAACCATTCCTATTCCATAGTCTGCCCTGGCATCATTGGTTGAGATAGATTTTATTTTTTTAAACTGCTCCATTGATTCCTTGTATCTGCCTGTATCCTTGTAAACAAGCCCTAATTGATAGTATGCGGTAATATATTCAGGTGAGGCATCAAGAGCCTTTTTGAACTCGCTGATTGCTTCCGGATACATCTGATTGTCCTGAAAAAACTTACCCAAATTGTTATAAGAGATACCATAATTGGATACATTTGATGCAACCCTTTCCGGCTTGTAAATGTTCTTATCAAGGATATAGCGGTAAACAAATCTAAGATTTGGATCGATTGCTTTAATCTGTTCATTGATGGGTGTGTCTTTGGCTAATATTCGATGACAAATATTAGCAGGCACTAATGTGTATCGTTCCTCTGTCTTTGGGTCAAAGGGCAGATAACTTGCTAAATGGGAATTATTATCTACAATATTAGCCAGCCTTTCATAGATATAGACTTCAGCCTCCGGAGAAAGGCGGGTAGCCTTGTTTTGTGGGGCAAAGGTAAAATTGAGAGATGGATACCGTTCTTTTAGCTGAGAGGCATACCAATCAAGATATAAGGAATACTGATCAACTATATAAACATCATCCCGCATCCTTTCTACATTGTATAAATACCAGAGCGGAAAGGAAAAGGTATCACCCTTAACAAACAAAACAGCTTTGTTCTGAAGTGGCATAAGGATGTTACGGGCATAATCATAGGAAAAAAAGCTCTTGTGATTATTGGCATAATAAAGATTATGAAAAAAGCAAATCGCAGGTAACATCAGAAAGGCTAATATTATCCATGACGCTTTAGGAATGTATTTTATGATTAGTCCCCTGACAGGTATAATGCTTAATCCAATCCAGCAAGAAAAGACCATATATGCCGGGATATAATAATCCTCAATATTGTGTATCCCATACCTGACAGAATGAGTAAAGTCTATTATCACAATCAAACCGGATAGTAGTAGAAATTTCCAGCACTTGCGAAACAACCATGTTGCCCCAATAAGTCCAAATCCTACCAGATATGGGGTAAACTGCATCACAAAAAAGGAGGGATGCTTAATAAATAATCGATTGAGAAGTTCCTTAGTTGAGGAAGAAAAATAATAGCCATATTCCTTAACCATTACATGATTGATAAACCGTTCCCATGTATCCGGAGCACCCCAGTTGATTGCAGGATGAGCTGATGCCCGAATAGGGAGGTAGAGATATAAAAGGAGCGGCAGCCCAAAGAATATTCCTGCCCTCAGGAGCACATGGGCATTAAGAAATGTTTGCTTCCTGTGCCAGCCAATTATCAGGATAAAACACACACCCGATGCTGCCAAAAAAATGGTCTGGAGATGGTGAGTAAAAGAAAGCCCAAGCAAACCAAAAAATAGGTACAGATATGACTGATGATGGGTATTTTGAGCCATTTTCTCCCACCATTTAATCAGAACAAGGATAAGCAAGGCAGTAAATGAGGCATTAAGGGTGTATTTTTCCGCAATAACAGCCTGCTGCCAAAAGGTGGTGGCAAACATGAGCATACCAGAGGATACTATTCCTGGGAGGACAGAAAGGGTAGATGCAAAGGCACGAAGACACAAAGATACAGACTTTGTACCCTGTAGGGCTATAAGCATTTCCTTATTCAGGAAGGGAAGAGAAATCTTCAGGGTTATAAAATAAACCAGCATAACTGCTATTGATGCAGAAAGGGCAGAGAAGATATTCATCCTGAAGGCAATATTGGCAAAAGGAAGAATAGTCGTAAGAAACTTGCCCATCAGGCAATAAAGTGGATAACCTGGTGGATGGCATATCCCTAAGACATGAGCTGCAGATACCAGCTCTCCACTATCATGAAGCTCAATGCTTGGGGTAAGTGTCCTTAAATAGATAAAGAATGCAGACAAAAATACTAATATACCAACCGCACTCATCCATGGATTAAGTAAGAAGGGTACAAATTCAGGTGTTTTTTTAAGGGATTTATTAACAGGTGTTATTTTCTTTTTTGCCATTATTGGTCATCCTGAATCATAGCAGGCAATCCTATTGGTACAGTTGTAAGTGTGTTCAGCAGCAGCTATCAACCGTTGCCGTAGGGGCAGCAGGCTCCCGTGCCTGTCCTCTGTCTCTCTTATTCCTCATGTCCATAATTGGAATAGTAAACACCCAAAATTTTATCTAAGCTGGCTGAATCCTTGCAAGTGCAATTAATTCTGATATCCCCGGAGACAGAGGAATATATCCAGCCCCCCTTATCTGAAACCTCTGTTGTTATCCCTTTATCTACATTTTCTGTACTAATCACAGTAACATTGTTAGATCGATTATGTGTAACCTTTCTTCTCAAAGTAGCTTGGGGTATCTTTTGTATATAACGGGGAATAAATTCCGGCAGTGTTTCACCACCCCTTATTCTGCGAGTATTGTCTAAACTTACAGGCCACATCCCTTTTGTATCACCATAATAGATGGCAATTGCTGCTCGTAACGAGCATAGATTTGCCTTAGCCACTACCTCTCTTGCTCTATCGATTAATTGAACAAATCGAACAATACAAATAGCAGATAATAAGCCAATAATTGCACATACAATAATTAATTCAATGAGTGTAAAACCATTTTGTTTTTTCATGTTATTTTAGCTTCATTTGTAAATAGTTCGCAAGGGATCAGAAAGATAGAGACAAAGGGCAGGTCCCTGTGGCCTGCCTTTATGGCATTGAATATCTCTCATTGACAGAGGATAGGGAGGTGGGTACAACTAATCCCTGCCCTCTGTTGACCTATTATTGTCCAGAGACAAGTGTTGCAATCATAAAGATCGGCAAATACATGCAAATCACGATTCCTCCGACAACGATACCCAGGACAACCATCAAAAGAGGTTCTATTAAGGATGCCAAGGCTGAAACAGAGGCATCAACCTCTCGGTCATAGTAATCAGCTATCTTCATCAACATGGTATCAAGGGCACCTGTTTCCTCCCCTACCGAGACCATCTGAATGACCATAGGTGGGAATACACCACACTCTCTTAAGGGATCAGTAATTCTTTCACCTTCTCGAATAGAGGTACGGGCACCCATAACCGCCATTTCGACAACCTTATTCCCAGAGGTTTTTGCCACAATCTCTAATGCCTCTAAGATAGATACACCGCTTCTCACGAGCGTTCCAAGTGTTCTAGCAAATCTGGTAACAGCTATCTTTCGAAATAACATGCCAAAAACAGGTATTTTTAGAATAGTTGCATCAAATGTCAGTCGTCCTTTTTCTGTTTTGGTAATAAGAAGCCTCAGTACAACAAAGGCAGCAATAGCAAGGAGAATAAACCATATGATATAAGCCTTAATGAGGTCAGAGAGATTGATCAACAGCATGGTAGGAAGTGGCAGTTTTGCCCCAAAACTTTCAAATACATCCTTAAAGGCAGGGATAACAAAGATTAATAAGAACATAACTATTCCTATGGCAATGCAACTAACCACCCCGGGATAAGCCATAGCTGTCTGTACCTTTCTTCTGAGCGATTGAACAGACTCCAAATAGGACGCAATCCTTTCCAAAACCTCGTCAAGCACACCGCCTGATTCTCCTGATTTTATCATACTAGTATAGAGTTGATTAAACACACCCGGATGTTTACCCATAGACATGGTAATAGAGGCACCCTTTTCTATATCCTCGCGAACATTCATAATTATCTTCTTAAAATTTTTATTATCCACCTGATCAATCAATACATTCAAACATTGAACGATAGGAATACCTGCATTTATTAAGGTTGCCAGCTGACGACTAAATAACACAAGATCATTGAGTCCAACCCTGTCCTTAAATTTCAAAATTTCTATAACTCTGGCAAATATATTTGCCCTTTCTTCCTCAGCAGAGATCACCATTAGATGCTGCTGCTTCAATTTCATAATTACCGCTCGTTGGGTCTCAGCATCTATCTTCCCGGCAACTACGGTTCCGTCCATATTTCGGGCTTTATAAATATAAGTTGGCATAATCAAAACTCTCCGTACAATAATTGTCTGACAGGTCTGACTTGTCAGACCTGTCAGACTGATCTGATAGCTACATACCGCCCATTCTGCCCCTGCTCCCACCAAGCAGTTGTTTTAAGCTTTCTGGATCCGGGGAATAGTTCAGACAATCTTCATAGGTTACTTGTCCTGTGTTATAAAGGTCAACCAGAGCCATATTCATGCTTTGCATACCATATTGTCTGCCAGATTGCATAACCGTATATGCTTGATGTATCTTGCCATCTCTGATGAGGTTTCGCATAGCAGGCGTAGCAATTAAAATCTCAGAGGCAAGCACCCTTCCCTTACCCATAGCATGTGGCAGAAGAATCTGTGAGAATATAGCTTGCAAAACAAAGGAAAGCTGTCCCCGTATCTGTGGCTGTTGATGACCGGGAAAAACATCAATAATACGGTTAACTGACTGAATAGCATCGGCTGTGTGGAGTGTAGCAAAGACTAAATGTCCTGTCTCTGCAATAGTTAATGCAGCACCTATAGTTTCCAGATCACGCATTTCCCCTACCAGTATTACATCCGGATCCTGTCGCAAGACATACTTTAGTGCTGTCGCAAAACTCTTGGTATCGCTCCCTACCTCTCTCTGGCAAACAATGGCATTTTTATGACGATGTAAAAATTCAATAGGGTCCTCAATAGTAATAATATGCTCCCGTCGATTAGCATTGATATAATCAATCATGGCTGCCAAGGTTGTCGATTTCCCTGACCCTGTAGGTCCTGTAACCAGCACAAGACCAGATGGCAACTCAGCAATATCCCGAACAATAGGTGGTAAACTTAATTTTTCAAGGGTTGGTATTTCATTTGGAATGCTTCTTAGGGCAGCACCTACTGTTCCTCTTTGACGGAAAACATTCATTCTGATTCTACCCACATCCTTTACTCCAAAAGAAAGATCCAATTCGTTTTCTTCCTCAAACCTTCTCTTGTGATCATCAGTCAGAATACTGTAGACCAACTGTTGACAGGATTCAGGGGTTAATCTTTCGCAGTCCTCTATTGGGGAAATCGAGCCGTCAATTCGAAGCTGTGGCGGGGCACCAATCAATAAATGAATATCCGATGCCTCCCTTTCTACCATTAGATGTACCAGAGATTCCATGCTATACATAGTCTTTGCACTTCCTTGTCGGTAATCATTCAGCCGTCAGCTTTTAGCAGTCAGCAAAAAACTCGACAGACTGTTACAGAAATGATAATCAGTGGCAACACCATAGCATATATAGTTCTTACCGCTGAGATTAGCACAATATGGTGTATAATTCTCGTGCCAAATTCCTATTCCGTAACAGCCTGTCGAGTTTTATCTACTTATGAGCAAAGAAGGCTCGCTTTTGTCTTTACCAGACGAACCAATAATTATTCCAAGAACAAGCCCGGCTATTCCAGAAAGGACAATAGCACCCATATCTAAATTTCCTTTCTTTTCGTTATCTTCTTTAAGTGTATTTGCTAATTGCTTAAAGTCTTCGGCATCTATTTTTGAAAAATTAAAATCATTTTTTCTTACCCTTTCATAGTATGCTGTCAATCGCTGTAGTTCTTCACGAGAAAGGGGATTCATGAGTATTCGTTCTCGCTCAAGGGCATCACTGATAAATTTGTCATTAAGATTTTCAAGCTGTTTAATGATTTTCTCCTTTAGTCCTTCTCCTGGTATAATTTCAGCCATACGCATAATAATGGGAAAAAGAATTTTTTGGTTATTTAACATATCTTCTAATCTTCTATCAAGGGGTGTAAATTTTTTATGTATAGACCAAAGAATAATAATTGTATATACAAACATTAGTATCATTAATAACGATATTTGGTCTTGCATTTTTATCTCTGTTAGCTTACAAATAAAAGTCCCAATAGAAACTACTATTAAGCTGATAATTGCTGTTAAAAATTTATTTATTATTTTCATACTTCATCTCCATCTGACTATGTCAGACATAAAAATCATAGAATCAGCCTTTTTATATCGCACATGCCAGTAGCAAGTGCAACACTCTTTACAGAAGAAGAACCACAAAGGGTGTAATCCATTAATACAATCCTTGTCAGATTCTTCTTGTTTTGCAATCACATTGTTATATTGCCCACAATTATTTTCCCTAAGTGTTTACACCCT
>JBDRAP010000223.1:0-3764 GCA_043823615.1 bacterium | reverse complement strand
GGGTGTAAATCCATTAATACAATCCTTGTCAGATTCTCATTTGCAATCACCTTAGTTATCGCTCACAATTATTTTCCCTAAGTGTTTACACCCTTTGTGGTTCTCTCTTCTCCCGTTGCACTTGCTACTGGCTAACAAGCGTTAAAATATTGGGTAGTGTCCTTAAATAGCTAACTTCCTCGAACTGGATAAGGAAGCTATTCTTTTTCTACTATAATATTATCGGCACGATGTATCTTGAAATTTAAGGGCAGTTCCAAAAATCAGCTATTACTCGTTAGGATGCAAAATGTCAGTGATAACGAGAAGAGAAAGAGCCACAAAGGGTGTAAATATCGATGGGGAAATATTGCAACGAAACAGGAGTAATTATAATTGAGAGAAAACTGACAAGGGTAATCCTTATGATTTACACTTATTACATGGCTCTTTCTCTGTAATTGACAAAATTTACCCGAGCTGTGCGGTTGTGGATAATTACATCAAAAATCATTGGTACTTTTGGTAGCAACATAACGCAACCTAAAAGGTTGCGGCTACCTCAGCAGAAAAAAGCACCTCAGAATATCCTCCGGAACCGGCGGGCATCCCGGAATATAAGCAAAACCCTTCTCTTCTGCCAGTTCACGGGTGCATGTGCCAAAGCATACATTCCATCCCGGGAATGGGGGAAGGCTGGCATTCTTGCCCTGTAGGATATTTATCCTGCCAAAGAGTGCATACCAGGCAAATTTGGACACAAATGGCAGCCACCATTTAGGAGAAAGAACAGCCTCTTTTATTGCCCGATGAAATGAATCCATGCACATGGAGCAGGCTGCAGGGTTACGCCAGGCATAAACATTTAATTTTTTGCCATATTCAGGGTTTGCAGGCACAAACTGTTTTCTTAATGACTGGATACTGTCCCCTACTGTTACTGGCTCTGCCTCACCCAATCCCTCACTTATTCCATAGGCAAGATGAGCTACCTTACATGGGTCTATTCCCATCAGCCTGCTGGCAGTAATATCGCATTCAAGCTGATTTGTACCAACAACAATGGCATTCAGCCTTTTGCTTTTCCCTTGGGTTGGACCCTCGCCCTCCATGCCATAAATACCATCCATAATAATCAGGTGTGGGCTTATCACCCTTGCCAGCTCTATCAATGGCTCATGTAATCCAAGAACATGGATATGTTTCTTTATCTGGCTTGACACTATCCCCTTTTGATTTTTGATAGAAAGGGTAACTGTGGTATATCCGTGTGTTTTTATCTTGGGTAGATTGATGTATAGGTCGGCATCCAAAAATATTCTTGGTATTTTTAATTTTCCATATTTCCACTCTATTTCTGCCTTTTCCATGTCATCAAATCCATAGATAGGTACGCCCATTCGTTTAACAAGCTCTGCATACCCTGAGACTCGAAAGCTCTCCTGAGCATCAAATCCAATCGCAGGCTCTTCAACAATAGAGATATCCTTAATTCCTGCATCCCTTAACAGGTTAATTGTGGCTTCAGCTACAGCTGGATGGGTAACTGCCGCTGTCTCAGGTCTTGCCGGCATAACGATATTTGGTTTAAGGACAGCTTTCCCCCCTGGAATTATCCTGAAATCGATTAATTCTAATGATTGGTAAAGGCTATCCTGAATTCTATCAATATTGTATTCACATACTTTTTTAATGCAAACAGTCATAATAATATGCCACACATCCTATGTTTAGATCATGCCTGATATAGAGACACAATATTTTGTATCTCTACATGTGCACAACAAGTTTATTATACAGTATCACAATTAAATTTGCAATAACAATTTATCGATTCAAGGTAATGTCTCGCCCGGTATTACACGCCCGGAATTTCTCTTGACATCTTCTCAAAAATATGTTAAACTTTAACCTTGAACAGGTGCAACACTTATGACCTTACAGACAACATTAAGGAAGACAGGAAATAATCTCTTGCTTTGTACCTTCTGTATCTTCAGGTAACAGGCGGTGTTTTTATGATAGATTTACATACACATTCCCTGCTTTCTGATGGGATACTTTTACCATCAGAAATACTTCAGCAGGCAAAAGCCAGGGGGATAAAGGCTCTTGCCATTACCGACCATGTTGATTCGTCAAACATTGACTGGGTAATACCTCGGCTGGTAAATGTTTGCCAACATCTGAAGGGACAAGGGGTGCATCTTATCCCAGGGGCAGAGATAACACATGTTCCTCCAGAGCTGATTGCATCATTGGCTATAAAGGCAAGAGAGCTGGGGGCAAGAATTGTAATTGTTCATGGTGAAACCATTGTTGAGCCGGTTCCTTTGGGAACAAATCTTGCAGCACTAAATAGTAATATTGACATCCTTGCTCATCCTGGTTTATTGACACAGGAAGAGGCAGAGCTGGCAAAGCAAAGGGGTATTGCCTTAGAGATTACTGCACGGAAAGGGCATTGCTTAACCAATGGACTTGTGGCAAAGATGGCACAAATAACCGGGGCAAGGCTCATTCTTAATACCGATGCCCATACAGATACTGATCTGATTACCTTCGAGGAGGCAGAAAAGATTGCTCAAGGGGCAGGGGTAGAGGATTTTAGGATACTGATAGAAAATTCAAGAGCAATTGTTGCTAAATTAAAGGAGGATTAATGGCTGTATATTTGATTACAGGGGGAGCTGGATTTATTGGTTCCAATCTTGTGGCAAGATTGGTGAAGAACAAGGAGCAGGTCAGAATTATAGATGATTTTTCCACTGGTAAAAGGGAAAATATCGCTGAATTTCTTAATGACATTGAGGTTGTAGATGCTGACATATCTAATATTGATAGTGTTCGTGAGGCGGTTAATGGGGTAGATTTCGTTTTGCATCAGGCAGCATTGCCTTCTGTGGCAAGGTCAGTAGCAGACCCAATAAGGGCAAATGAGGTAAATATCGTTGGCACACTGAATATTTTGATTTGTGCACGGGATGCAGGGGTAAAAAGGGTAGTTTATGCCTCATCATCCTCAGCCTACGGTGATACACCGACCCTTCCCAAGAGGGAGGACATGAAGACATCTCCACTTTCTCCTTATGCTATTACCAAATTAACGGGTGAAGAATATTGTAAGGTCTTTTATTCTCTGTATGGATTGGAAACCATAGCCTTAAGATATTTTAATGTGTTTGGACCAAATCAGGATCCTACATCCCATTATTCTGCAGTAATACCAAAGTTTATTACGCTAATGCTTGCAGGAAATCAACCGACAATATATGGAGATGGGGGACAATCCAGAGATTTTTCTTACATAGATAATGTTGTTAATGCCAACCTCAATGCTACTGTAGCATCTAAGGGCATAGGAGAGGCATTTAATATTGCCTGCGGGGAACGAATAACCTTGAATGAACTCTGTAAAAAGATAAATAAGATATTAGGCACAGATTTTTCACCAGTGTATGCAGACACTCGACCAGGGGATGTGAGACACTCTCTGGCTGATATATCAAAGGCACAGAGTTGTCTGGATTATTCTCCTAACATTAATGTGGATCAGGGGTTAGAGATGACTGTGGAGTGGTATAGGCAGAGAGTATCAGCAGCGTAGGGAAAAAAGATGCTCGCAGAGATCGCAAAGTTTCGACCTGTGCAGTTAGAAACGGGAAATATATCCACAGATTACGCAGATTATCGCAGATTAAAGAGACAGAGGGCAAGGCACGGGGGACTGCCCCTACCCACTAAATTCAAATGTCTCATAAACCATTACAGCCTGTTTGCTCTGG
>JBDRAP010000222.1:0-4805 GCA_043823615.1 bacterium | reverse complement strand
ATCGCCGATGGCCGATGGCTGATGGCTGATGGCTGATGGCTGATGGCTGATGGCTGATGGCTGATGGCTGATGGCTGATGGCTGATGGCTGATGGCTGATGGCTGATGGCTGATGGCTGATGGCTGATGTTTCATAATAATGAAAGTGTAGCATAAAACAAATAAGATGTCAAGTATTTTTTTCAAATTTGTTAGCCCAAAGTAGGGAGAGCGTTGCATAGCCTCACCCCTTATGCCGCAAACAAGCAAATCACCATAAGATGGCATTTCTCGCAAGATAACTGCTGGTCTGTTCTTCAATCTTCCATCAGTCTGTGGTACTGGCGTAAGAATTACATCCCCTTGTTTCATAATATGGGTTTACCTCTTTGAGTAAGCCTGATGAATATACAGGCTCATCTTCTCCATATGCATATTCTAATCCTTGACCTGACAAAAGCAACCATGATTCATGCTCATCATTCGATTCTTTCCTTGGCAAAACAGTTACAATTAACTTAGCTGCTGGTTTTATATCAAACGGCTCATCTAAACAAATTTGTCTGCCATTAAAATGAGCAGGTAAGGCTGTAATAGCCATAATGTGTCCTCCGTAGGGGCAACCCCCTGTAGTTGCTCTGTGAAATGTGTGCCTACCCAAAACTCGTGTAGTTTTATGTAAGCATTCAGCCGTCAGCAGTGAAAGGCTAAAGCCTAAACTCCAACCGTAAAATTAAGACAAATGAGTAATTGCTCAATATCCTGTGGCATATAACTGTCATTCCTGCGAATGCAGGAATCTCATCTTTGTTGCCAACACAAAAAAACACAAAATACTTTTGCTGAAGTTTACCTCTTATTGCCATTTATCAATCACACATCATAACATTCAATCAGAAGACTCCTGCATTCGCAGGAGTGACAGTTGTGGGTATGGAATTGCCACAGGTTATTGAGCAATTACACAAATGATGCTGACTGCTGAACGCTTATCCCACTACTGCCTTATCTCAAGCGGCGACAATATCCTGCCCTCCACCTCACAGCATTGAGCAACCCTGATTAATGAGGTTATGGTCGCATCAGGGCACAATGAACGGACAACCTCTTCCGGTTTACCAGTACCTGAAGGGGTTGTCTTTATCTCCATCATCAGCTGAAATTGATCGTCTGAAGATGCAATGCCCGGAGTCTCGATTCTTGATTTCTGACATTCGACATTTGACATTTCTATGGCTCGGACAAATCCCCTGATATTTATCTGTTTTATTGTATCTTTTCCCTTTCGTTGTATTATGACCTCTGTTTTATCCAGAAATGAGGCAATATCACTTGATGCTATTATTCCATGTCCATTAACCTGATAGCGGATAAAATCTACTATAGCCGTTAATGCCTTAGCATTTTGGGCAATAAACACAGCATTACTAATCCTTATGCCTGTAGGCAATACCTCATTGAGTCTTTTCATTAATTCATCCAGATTCATGGGCATCTCAAGCTCTATATCCAGAAACTCTTCCTCACTTATTATCCCTACGCTTAAGGGATGTCCAAAGGAAAGCTTTGGATGCGGACTGAAACCAAGGCTATAGGCAATCTGGATACCGGCTCGACTTAATGCCCGCATAAACATTCGTATAATATCAAGATGGGAAACAAACGATATCTCTTTTTCTTTGGTATATTTTAACCTTACCCGTATCTGTCTTCCCCCTGAAGGTGTTGAGAATGGCGGGAGATAATATTCGGAAGGAGTAGTCTGTTTAGCTTCATCCATTTGTATTTCTGTTTCACATGCCCCGCACTGTTTGCATTTACCTATTTGACAGGCAGGCGTGGTTATTCCCTCATAGGCACAGACTACCTCTTTTATCAGATATTCCTTGTTTACGCCAATATCAATATGATCCCATGGAAGATGTTCCTCGAAGCTCCTTTTTCTGGCAGTGTAAAATTCAGGGGATATCCCAGCCTTTTCAAAGGCATCAATCCATACAGAAAACTTAAAGTGCTCTGACCATGCATCGAATTTACATCCATTTTCAAAGGCGTAAAGCAACACCTGTCCAAGCCTTCTATCGCCCCTGGCAAACACTGCCTCCATAAAACTTGTTTTTGGATCATTCCATGTAATTATTATTCCCCGATAACGAGAGAGCTGCCTTTTAATATAGTCCTGTTTTTCCATTAATTGAGCCACAGTTTCCTGTGCCTCCCATTGAAATGGGGTATGCGACTTGGGAACAAACGGAGAAAGGCTTATTTTAAGCTGTTTTTTGGCACATTTAACACTATTTATCAGTGAAACAATACCATCTATGTCCTCCCATGTCTCTGTGGGCAGCCCGATCATAAAATACAACTTTATTGTTTTCCATCCCTGATAATATGCATCACTAATGATCATAGGCAGATCATAATCAAGGACATCTTTATTAATCACCTGAGACAATCTTTTTGTTCCTGCCTCCGGAGCAATAGTTAACCCTGTTTTTTTGATTTGGGATAATATAGATGAAACCTCTGTAACTAATGAATTTAATCGAAGTGAGGGTAGGGAAATGGATAGTTTCCTACCGGAACACCTCTCTATAGCCTTGACCAGATTCAGGATATCAGGATGATCTGTAGAGCTTAAAGAGCCAAGTGATATTTCCTCATAACCGGTTTCTTTGATTATCTGCTGAGATTGCTTGAGAAGCGTGTTTAATGACCGTCCCCGAAGCGGTCTGTAGATAAAGCCTGCCTGACAGAATCGGCACCCCCGTCCGCATCCTCGCTGAATCTCCAATCCAGCCCGATCATGGGCAATTTCTATGAACGGCACTATTGGTTTAATGGATGCCGGTTGCTGTTCAAGATCAACCACCCTTCTTTTTACCCTTAATGGAACACCCTCAATCAGTGGCATAAATTCTTTAATGGTTCCATCCGGATGATAATCTATTCCATAGAAGGACGGCACATAAATACCTTCTATTTGGGATAATGCTATAAGCATCTCTTTTCGGCTTTTGTTTCGATGCTCTTTAACGCATGAGGTCAGCTCAACAATAAGCTCTTCAGATTCACCAAGACAAAATACATCTATAAAATCAGATAGTGGCTCAGGGTTCAAGGCACAGGGTCCGCCGGCAATGATTATTGGATGCTCTTTTGTCCTATCCTTAGAAAGCAGGGGGATAAAGGATAATTGCAGCATATTTAAGATATTAGTATAGCTCAACTCATATTGAAGACTAAATCCTATAATATCAAACTCTGCCAGAGGTGTTTTAGATTCCAGACCAAACAATGGGATTTTCTCACTTCTTAATTTTTCCTCCATATCAAACCAAGGGGCATACACCCTTTCTGCAGCTACATCAGGCAAATCATTCAGGATTTCATACAATATCTTAAGTCCCAAGTGAGACATGCCTATTTCATAGACATCCGGAAAAGCTAAGGCAATCCTCATCATTGTACTGGAACTATCTTTGGAGATACTATTTATCTCACCACCCGTATATCTGGCTGGCTTGGTTACCATTGGCAATATGTGATCTATGCTTACTTTACTCATGTTATAATTATACTCCACTTGGTTGTAAAGGTAACTTACTTAAGGTTGTATTATACCCTAAAATGGTTGAATAGTCAATCTTTTTATGGACAGTGAAAAAATATTAAAGATTTTCTATAGTTTTGACGATATAGTTAAGGGATTGATAGTGTATAGTTTTCCCCTCCCAGTTTCTATACCTATTAGTTTCCGGGTGTTAATCAATCGAAAGATTGGTTAACACCTTTTTTTTGTTCAGGGTAACCAATATTTTTATTGACAAACCATTGTCATTGATATAGAATATATCTGATACTTAATAAAAGGAGTAACTATTCAGGTAAGCGTTCAGTCAGTTAAAAAAATAACTGTAAACAGTTTTTATCACCTATATAGTTACTAAAGTAATGGGTCAGTGAAGTGAGTGGAATTGCTTAGCAAAAGGTATCTTCTGTTTTAGTGGAGAACATTACACACCCCTAACCCCTCTTATTAGAGGGGAATACAGAAAATCCCCTCTTGAGAGGGGGGAGGGGGTGTGTAATTCTTGAGAGGGGGTAGGGAGTGTGTTATTCCTAAGCTACTAAAATCAAATGTCTTGAACCAGCAGTGATTTTTACCACTAATTTGCATGTTATTGTTGTATTCCTGTAGCTTAATACCACAACCGCACAGGTCGGATATTTTTTATCCGTTTTATCCGATAAATCCGATTACCTGAATAGTTACCACAGATTAAGCATATGAAATATTCAAAAAAGGAATAATCTTTAATCTGTGAATCTGTGGCTTTCAAAGAGATATGCTGAATAGTTACAGAAAGTCTAACAAAAAAACGAACCCGACAGAGTTGATCGTTTTGCCGATAGGGGGAGGATATTATGCTAACTGCTTATATCAATGTAGCCATGAGTAAAGCACATTATGAAATTTTAGCTGATGGAGAAGGATACTTTGGTAAGATAGCAGATATTCAAGGGGTTTGGGCAAATGCAGACACACTTGAAGCCTGTCGGAAGGAATTAAAAGAAGTGTTGGAAGAATGGATCTTAATAGGGCTTAAGATGGGACATTTCATTCCGGCTATTGACGAAATTAACCTTAATGTTAAAGAGGCAGCTTAATGCCAACAATAGGACCTTGTTAGCCAGTAGCAAGTGCAACGGGAGAAGAGAGAACCACAAAGGGTGTAAACACTTAGGGAAAATAATTGTGAGCGATAACTAAGGTGATTGCAAATGAGAATCTGACAAGGATTGTATTAATGGATTTACACCCT
>JBDRAP010000221.1:0-8044 GCA_043823615.1 bacterium | reverse complement strand
AGCAATAAAACTAATGGGTCGACCACGAATGAGGTAGTCGCAACCTTTAGGTTGCGTTATTTTTACGCAAGCTGAAGCCTGCGACTACCAAAAACACCAATGATTTTGATGCAATTATCCACAACCGCACAGGTCGAAAACAACTACATACTATCTTAATTTTCGTCATTTTCTCAAGATATCTTTAATCTTTTGAATAAACACAGGATATAACACCTCTGCCTCTTAACATATGCAATAGCTACTCCCGCACACACCCCAAAAGCAATGACAAAACCCCGCCAATATTTCACCCCTGCCACAAATCATACCGTACAGTACAATTCATCGGACATGATGAAAAACACCCCTGAGTACTACATCACGGAAAGCTGCTGCTAATGTTCGACATCAGCAAGGAGACATCAAACATTCTCCTTCCCTTCATCCAACACCTTCCCATACACCGCGGATATAACCATCCCACCAATAATCATCGAGGCAAAGGTCTGCACCAGGCATGGCACTGGAAATGGCACAACCGTGGTACAATAGGTAATAACTATCCCACACCCGGTCATCAGCCAGAGAAGCGAACCAAACACAATCCCCTTCAAAACCCCGGCACCCGGGATACCCTTATAAAACACAGCATGGAAATGACCATTGCCTGAATCAAGCTCATCAAGGGCAAGCCAAACCTGAAATGCAAACTGCTCATGGGCCTGAAGGCTTCATATCCCTGATAATAATTGGGAAATAATCCACCATAGACCCCCATAGCAATTACCTGAGCAATCACAAAAAACAGAACTGATGCCAATAACCAACGCAACACCCTTTTCATTGTTTCACCCCCTTTATTTTCTGCGTGTCCGGCTGTCTGCGTGCAAGCACGCAGATAAGTACATGCCATACTGATGCTGCACAAAAAAAGCCTCTTCAGGAAGATACATTTATATTCCCAAGAGGCTTGTCTATATTTTCACCATATGTTTGTGCCAAATAGGCATCGATTCGATCCTTCTTAAACCTCCAGCCTCTTCCTACCTTAGAAGCTGGAATAATACCTGCCTGACACAGCCGGTATATACTACTTTCATGAAGCCTAAGATATGCAGCTACTTCTTTAACCGTCATGATAGTATTAACCATGTACATTTTCTCCTTTTTTAATTATGGTAGTGCGATTGAAGAGTGTTTTGATGGCTTGATAATTACGATTGCGATTTATTCTTTTGACATAAGTAGATTCAAATAACAGATACAGAAAGATGTACACATCCATCCATTGCTCAAGAGTAGATAAAAAAAACAAAAAAGCTATAGGACAGAAATATCCTATAGCCTCCACATTTTTTTATTCAATTTTTTTGCAGGACAATACAATTGCAATCAATATTAACTATAATATACCACATGTATCTATGTTTGTCAAGTGGTTTTTTCATCAGTCATAATGGGTCAACAGCAACAGCAATTCTCGGTGAACAATTATATAGACATTGGCATCACATTTTGTGCTATATTATTCAGGCTGCTTCAAAGAACATCCCAAATAATATAGCAAATGACGGTTGGTGTGCAAGAATACCCTGCGGTGGATGGCTTAGTAGGGGCAAACGGCCGTTCGCCCCTACCACAGATATTCTCACTGACAGAGGCAATGAATAAAAAAACATCAGTGTCCTCGCGTTGTTCACCGAGAATTGCTGGTTAAATCCGCTTACTATCATATTTTTACAGTCTGATAAAAACAAAAAAGGCAGGTTAAAATAATAACCTGCCTAAAAACATTGCGTATATCGACAAAACAAGAGCAAAACTTCCCTTAAAACCTTTTCCCCACAGACACCCGATGGGTATTATCCACATCTCCATACGGGACAAGAGCATAATCAAACTGGAGACTTTCTGTATTAAATCCTATGCCGGCACTCAAGCCATGATCAAGATCATTATTAGAGCTATAGCCGGCTCGCAAGGCTAATCGTGGTATCAGTTGATATTCTATACCAGCAGCTATTCTTAGGTTATTATCTGTAGGTATGGTCATATCCAGAACACCAAGCATCTTTGGCAGCTTAACAGACAGACCACCCTTGAGTTCTAATGGCAGGCTGTCTGCTTCATTTACAAACTTCATTTTTGTCCCAAGGTTTCGCAAGGCAGCACCAATCATCAATCCCTTAACCTTGGTTTGATACAATATCCCCATATCTACAGCCATGCCAACAGCCGTGCTATCCTTGATCCTTTGATTAATAATCCTGGCATTAGCCCCAACCAGCATCTGTTCCTTTACCTTACAACTATAACCCATGGTCACAGCCATATCACCTGCTGAAAAGTCGTTGCGGGTAGTTGCATCTTTCCATCCCTCTATGTTCCCGCTTCCAAGATAGGTAATGCCACCAGCAATCACCCTGCCATCATTCAATGGCTTGGCATAACCGACAAACTCATATTTAATACCCTCAAGCCATTCATTATGCATAAAGGTAACCACTTGCTGCCTGATGCTGCCAAGACCTGCCGGATTCCAGCAGATAGAATTCACATCCCCATCAACTGCTGTAAATGCACCACCAAGTGCTGCCGGCCTTGCCCCCACATCTATCTTGAGAAACTGCCCACCCTTTGTGCCTGCCTTGCTGTTTGTTGCCCCTGCATTTTGCGACATGCTTAGCAGCATACTCAAAATACATGCCCCTGTCAAGATCTTCCCTATGCGTATCATATGATACCTCCTGTATATAATAATATTGGTAAGCGTTCAGCTATCAGTAGTCAGCTTTCAGCTTTTACAAGGCATTACAGTACAAAAACAAGAAGCCATAAAATCAGGAAAGCCTTGTTTATCTTGATGTTATAGTCTTTGCTGACTGCTGATAGCTGAAGGCTGAACGCTTACTGATTTACCGTATCACTGCCACTGTCCCCGTCCGTTTATTCCCTAACTCATCACTGATGATATAAAAATACAACCCGCTGGCAACCGGGCTTTTATCATCATTATCAAGCTGCCACTCGTACCCAGCCGGGATATCCGACACATCCTTAACCAATTCGCCTACAAGCGTTAATATCTTCAGTCCTGCCTTGCCTGTAAAGTTATCAAATTTCATAGATGACTTTGCAGGATTGGGATATATCCTTAATTGGCTAAAATCAATGGCACCCCCTGTCTGTGCCTGTATGGATTCTGCCTTTATCGCTCGCACCATAAAATGCCTGACAGATGGTGCATCCGCACGGCTCGTATAGGTATACCCATTCTCCTTGTCCATGACCATGCTTGTCTGTGTATCCTTATCAGTCAATATCAACCCATATCCTTTTGGTAATTGTTCCTTGTCCCAAGTAATAGCCACACCCTCACCTGACAGGTTAGTCTTTACCTCAAACTCCCAGAGAATAGAGTCTGCCAGCGGCTTGATATCCCAATCAAACCTGTCAAACACCTGCTCCTCCGGATGGGTAAAATAAAGCGTGACAAACCCCCCTTGTGGCTCTGGCGGCTCAGGTCTGTCAGCCATATCCAGCCCAGGGCAAGCATTGGAACTGACACCAAAGCATGGGGCAAGATTGGCTGTATCTTCATAATATTTGCCGGATGAAACATATAAGGCTACCTGCCAGTTTCCGTTATTAACCGCCTGACCCGGTGCCGGCTGGAGCATTATCTGGTTTGCAACCGATACTGCCGGGATAATCAATTCACAGTTTACTAAGCTGGCAAACCAATATCCACACCATGCCTCCATCCTGTTAGCCAACTGATAACCACCCCCAACATACTTATAAAGCATATTTATCACCCATCCTGTTGCAACCGCATCCTTTAGCCCCTTACTCACCCCATCCTTCCTAACCATTACCATTGACCAATCAGGGGTAAAACTAAACGGACAACCGATCATGTTCCAGCCTTGCTTTAATGGGATGATAGTATCACCCGCTGTGGAATTATCTATGGTAATTGTTGCAGTACCAAGCATCCCCAACCAATAGGCATTTCCACTATTAATCATGGCTGCCTCCCCATATCCCTTTCTGTCGTGATTATAGTCATACAGATAATATGTATTGATACCCTTAAAGATACTGCCTGCCTGCTGATTAGAGCCAACCGGTATGGAGATAAGATTCCAGCCATTGCCAAAGGTATGGGATAGGCTCTTTGTCTGTATAGTATTCTCTGCACGGACGCTCAACTCAAATCTGTAAATCGTCTTGCCTGAAATATTGCATTTATCCACTGTCCTTAAGTCCCATGAGCGGTTGTCATCAATATCCTTAAGTATAATGCTATATCCATTGGGAAGCCCGAGAAAGGAAAGGGTGACGGCTGTATCATTTGAAGATGTTTTCACCTGAAAGCTAAAGTTAGCGTCCGTCGAATATCCCCGAATATCACGGCTAAAGTTTTCAAATATCATGCCCCAGTCTTGTCGTGGGAAGTATACCTGAAGATATGCCTTATCTGCCGGTGCCGGTGGCAGGGGTTCATCAAGCCATGAGTCAAACCCATTACTTGCATCAGAATACATACCAAGGACAGCTGTGCTGGTTATTTGTCCGGACTGGGCAATGACCTGCATCTCCCAATCACCTGATTGGGCAGCGGTTGTTGGTACCTCCTGAGGCTGAGAAACCACCGTCTCTGTAGCAATGTTTGAGGCAGTACCCCCAGTAATGAACTGATTATTATCAGACGATTCCTTTTCTGTTGATGTCCCAATCTCAAACCACACGGTATCTGCCTGATATGTGCCAACCCATCTTTTGGGTTGGTTTCCCCATGAATTATAGGTTGCCTTCAAGGAATATTTGCCAAGAGAAGCAATCTTATAACCTGAAACAAGCTCCAGTTTATTGCCAAAGGCTATCTGTCCCATGTCCAGTTTCAGTGCTATCTGCTCACCCGGCTTGAGTGTAACCACTGGCGGCAGACCGCTGGAGAATGGTCCAATGTAACGAACTATGCGATTGGACAACGGTGTTTCTATTTCGAGACACAGGGATTCAGCCTCCAGACTTAAGCCGCTGACAGTCATTGTCCTTGTCCCGCTGCATCTCAATACTGCCGTAGCCACAATAGGTTCAGCTACACCAAACCCTTGCTTGTCCAGAATAATCTCGAACTGAAGCTCACTTGTAGAGGTAATTGCCATATCATATCTTTGCTCACCCCTCTTTATGTTCACCTGATCCCTTTTGTATGACTGATACCCTTTTGCCTGAACCCCTAACACATATATTCCCGGTTCAATATCCTTAAAAGAATAATCCCCATTCCCATCTGTAATCCCAGTATATTTACCCATAGTTACTGTGGCATTTCGTATCGGCTGTTTAGTCACAGCATCAGTAATCTTGCCAGACACCATCCCAAATCGCATCTGTTGCACCTCAAATCTTAATCCCGAACACTGTATCTGCGGATAGATATTGCTTTTATTCAGCCAGCCGTCAAGCACATATTCGCCCGGCTTATCAGATAGCCATGTTGACTGAATAAGTATCTTTGTCCCATTATCTGTAAGGGTTACTGTCTTTGCATTAGCCGGATTTTGCTTGCTCCACTGGAAAACAACATTGCCACTGTTATCCCGTATCCTTAGATCCCCTATCGCATTATCAAATTTTAGCTCCCTCATGCTGAGCGGCAGACTAATGGTACTTACTACCAAGCTAAGGGTTGCATAATCACCATGGCAATATATAGCCTTATCAGCTTTAACCAATAGCGATAGCGGAGAAGCCCATTCCTTATTATAAGGACTATGTTTGGTATAAAATGGCTTGCCATCACTTGACATTATCAGCCTGATGCCTTCAGTAGCAAGGGATTGAGTGCCGGTATAAAATGCTTCTATCCTAAAACTGCCCGTTCCTTTTTTAATCATCACAGGGGTTATATTGTATTGACTAAGCGGCAGCCCTGCCTTATTCAATATCTCCATCCCAAGTTTAACACCCTCCCCATGATTGGATGTATATTTATATTCCCCACTGACCTCAAGTCCAGAGCCTGATATGTTTATCACCTTGAGGCTTATTTCATCCTCTTTGGCTGTCCTAAACGACCATTTGTAGCTTTGAGCCGAATTATTACCCACCACATCCCTTGCAACAGAGAGCGTACAGGTATATGTTGCGTCAAACAGAGAAATATTTGGGGTAATGCTTAGAATATTTCCGGTATCATTCCATGCAGCAGTATAACTGGCAAATGGTGTAAAACTAATAATATTCTGCTGACCCGTATCCATCCTTTCACTAAACTGGATAACAAACGGCATTGTCCCTGGTTCAATGCCTGCCTGCCCATCAGGAATATTAGTATAGGCTATGGTTGGTGATGTCGAATCAACCCTGAATGTCTCACTTACTGCGGTTGCCTTTTCGCCTGTGGCATTAGTAACCATTGCCTTTACCCGTATTGCCTGAGAATCAACCTGTGGCAGTGTCCATGGATAATAGTCTTGAGACAGGTTGCTATCTATGACAGAATATGTCTTCCCCCCATCAATCGAATAATACAAATCCACACTATATGGAGAAATACCGCCAGAGATAATCCACCCAAGGGAAAGTTTTTCGCCACCCATCAAGCATTCCTTGTTGGTTATACCCTTAAGCAGGATTAAAAGTGGTGCCTTTTTCTCAACTACCCCTTCAAACTTGAGGGTAAAGCAGGAATTGTTAGTATACACTGTACGATTACCCTTAGAGTCAACCACTGATACCATGATCCCCAATTTGTCTGAAGCTACCGGGGGCAATGTCCAGATATAGACATTTGGTCCTGCGGACTCCTGTTTTAGCCCTTTGACAATATTAGGGTTAGATGGATAAAAGCCATCCCTGGCATAAGAAATATCTATAGTATATGGCGGAATGCCGCCGCTAATATTCCAGATAATATTTTGCTGCCCCCCTATTGTCCAAACCTCGCCACCATCTGGAGAGGTTGAGAATGCCTTTATGTCTGACTGATAATAATCTGCGGTTATCTTGCCGATAGGTGCTTCATAGGGATATGGGGTATTTACTACACCTAAACCCTGATAATCATCTGCTACAAAAACAAGTCCACCAGATGTATGCAGATCAAATGCCTTGCCGTCTGTTTTGAATGTCTCGATTAGTCTTGGATTGATTGGCTGCGTAAGATCAATAACATGGATGCCTCCACTGCCTGCAGCGATATAAGCATATTTGTCAAATCCAACAATATCATAAGGGTTGCCGGGCAGGCTAAGCCTTGCCTTTACAACAGGATTTTTAGGGTTTGAAACATCTATCACCTCCAGAAGTGATTGATAGCTTACCAGATAGGCATAATTATTGCTGACAAATACCCCTTTTGCCTTAGCATTATTCCTGTAGGTTGCCAGCAGTGCCGGACGGGTGGCATCAGAAACATCCACGATATACATCCCGCTCTTATCATCCGCTACATAGGCATAATTATTTGATACATATATCCCCCGACACTGTGCCCCGCCAATCTCCAAACTGCCGGCAATAACAGGCTGTAAGGGGTTAGAGACATCGATTATCTGAATTCCGGATCGATAGTCTGCCACATAGGCATATTTGCCAATAACCTGTACATCATAAGCCCATCCCGGTGTATCACATCTGCCAAGCAGTACCGGATTTTTTGGGGAAGAAATATCAATAATTTGCAGCCCTGAATAACCATCAGCTACAAAGGCGTACCTGCCTGAAATATATACCTCATATGCCCAGCCATCTGTATCATACCTGCCTATTGAGACAGGTTTTTCAGGATTAGAGACATCTATTATCTCCAATCCTTGCTGAAAATTAGCCACATAAGCATACCCATCTTGCACATAGACGCCATAAGCCGTGTGCAGGGTATCATATTTCCCTATTAATTCGGATCTCTCCATATCACCATCAGCAAACTTAAACCTGCCAAGTTCTGGGTCAACCGCAATATAGCCGGGGGCTACCTTTATATTGGGCCAGCCAGAAGTATTTGAAAGGTCAGCAGCCACAAGTTTTTTTCTTATTTCAATCGGTG
>JBDRAP010000220.1:0-4871 GCA_043823615.1 bacterium | reverse complement strand
CTCATTAGTAAACCACCAGTCGCAATTTCGTGTTCCACCTGCCCCTGAAAGGGCTTCGGTACCCACAGGAAATTCAATCTCTGAGTGTTGCAAGGTAGTACTTTTACCAGATTGTGGTTCTCCAACCAATAGATACCATGGCAGGGAATAAAGAGTCATACCCGCCTTCTTAAGCTCAGCTACTGCTGCGGACCATCGTTGTGAAAGCTCTGTAAGTTTCTGCTGAATCTCTACCTTACTCACCCTTTGTTTCTGCGAATCTTCCTGCAGCTCTTTAGCAAAGGAAGATTCCTTCTTTTTTCGTTGCAATTTGACCAGAAGATTGACTATCAGAAGTAAAAAGATGATTATCAGCAGCACTATCAGTACTATATTACCGACTTTTGACCCAAATTTCATATAGATAACACTTACAATGATAAGCATGATCACAAAACCAGGTACTATCTGTGCAAGAAACGGAAGACGACTTAAGAGTCCAAAAAATGTTTGCATAATTTCTCTCCTTTCCTATTTTCCAATAGTTTCTTCCACTACCCTATGGATAGCATCTATGGTTTCATACCACAATGCCTGATTAATAATGAGGTAGAGGATACAGAAACCAATACAGACAATAGCTACCCGTACAAGATTTACTACCGGTTGCAGCTTTTTACCTGTTGTTGGAGTAATGTGGTATGCCTCAGGGGTTAGTTTTGTCTCTTCCGGAGGGATGCTTTCGGGCAGATACCTGTAAAGACGAAGCCGTAGGTTGTGAGGTGCCTCATCACCTTCATCATATTTGCCCTTGAAACCAAGGCACAAACAGACATAGAATATTTGAGCTACCTCAATATCATCCTTATGAGAAAGGTTTGACCTTAAAAGCTCCTCAGCCTGTTTGAAGAATTCATAGCCGGCTATGCTTGTGTCAAAGAACTTCTTTTCAAGGAGTTCGTCTTTCCACTCTGCTGCATGTTCCCAATTTGAGATCAAAAGGATCTCATCTGCTAAGGCTGTAAGGGGATATTTTACCCTTTTATAGAGTTGTTCCATTCTCATTTCGCGCCGTGCCATTGCCTCTTGTTCGTCAAATATTCGATAGAGCTGTGATCGCATCTCTGGTATGGAAACAGGTATCCCTTTGCTTATCTTGCGTCGAAACGAAACAAGAAATAGAAAAAGTTGTGCTGTTAGCTTGTATAAGGTCAATATAGACACCCCCTTCGTAAAATGACAGAATGCAGAGTACAGAGTACAGATGCAGGGTAGTTTGTTGCAAATCTGCCCCTTATCCTCTGCCAGCTGAGGGACATTCAATGCTGTAGGGGCCAAGCCCCCGTGCCTGCCCTCTGTTATGTTCTACTTAAAATATAAAGATGATATGTCATCTTTGGATCAATAAGCCCGGAGACAGCCAGAACCTTATCCCTTGATACATTATTCCAGAACTCCCCCTCTTGTTTAACCTTAAAGTAGTAAACATTTTTACGGTCAGGCAATCCTGGAGGGATTCGCATCAGTCGTTGTATCTCAAGCCCGGGCAATCGTCTCTGTTCAAATGCTGTCAAGTCACTGACTGCCCCTAATTTTATATTATTAACCCTCTCAAAGACAAGGCGTTCCTCATAGTCACTTTCTATACTCAGATAAAAATCGCTATCAATCAACCATTCGTCCTTTAATACACACTCAAGCTGGTTTTCCTTTATTTTATCAAACTTACTATTATTATAAGTAACGGAAATCACCTGTTCCAATAATTGTTCAATTTGTTTGCATAATTTCTGAAAACATACAGCCAGATCGTTATGGTCATAGAGTGCAATATCAGGTAATTTCATACCCTTGTCAAAGATAGAAAGCTCGCCGGCAAATCTGCAAAACTCCAGATAAATAGTATATGGATGGATCCGTGGAGACTCAATCAGCTGATGGATAAGGGCAGCAAAGCTGGCAGTAGTCTGAATCTTCAGCATTATCTGTATAGCCTCCGCTACATTGGAGTGAATGGAAATATTTCCTTCAGCCACCTGAGCGGTCAGGATACGATTCTTTGCTGCTATCAGATGGTAGATATCCTGGCATAATTTATGCAGGGTAGAAGATGCCCTTAGTTCCAGAACTGGCGGAAAAACCTCTTTTGATAGAATAGGGGTGTTCTTGTTATCCCCTGACCTTATAACTCGTGCAATCCTGATAGTATCATACCCACTCGTATTTTCATCACCGAAAAATATCCTTCCATTCAGCTTTTTAACCTCAAGCTGCTGAATGTTTCCACCTGTATTTTCATCTTCCATGTTTTCAGGGTGCACGATATATCTGCGGTCATAACCATCTAATGCCTTTTCTCCAAGTGGTAAGGTGTTTGGGGTTTTTTCCCGCAGCCTTGGTAGGGCAAAAAAGACATCTACCTCACCATTTAGGTTGTTAAGAGCAGTCTGAATCTCTCGTGATCCAATATCTGTATTATCAGGCACACAGACAAATGTCCCATCAGGCATTCTCAGCCTTGCTGATCTTATTTCAAATATAAGGTTTTCCAATTGTGCTTCAGATACTTGCAGGGATATTATTCCCCATCCATAGGATTGGTTCTGACTTATCCCTGTGGACAAAGCCTGATTAAGGTATCTGGATGCTGCCTGAAAATGATGAGGCCTCAAAAACATTCCCTCTGACCAATTAATTTCTGATAAAATAGACATGCTTCCTCCATACAACGACATGTTAGGCTTATATCCTCTAAAAGCCTAACCACTTACGCAAAGAATTTTCTAAACTTTTAGTGTCTGAAGTAGATAGATTGCCGACCTTTTTAATAATTAAGCTCCTGTTTACAGTATAAATCCCACGCTTAATTGCCGTTGTTACATTAAGTCCTGCATCAGCCCAGTGCGTCAACACAAACTCACCGGGCAAGAGAGATATTATTTTGCTGGTTAAAGGTACTACAAAAACATCCTCAGAGATATGGGAAGCACTTACAACAACCGCCGGTCTGACCTTTGAAGTTGACAAATCTACAAATGGATAATGGACTAAAATAACATCACTTTTTGAGTAATTGTGCATATACATCATCCTCTGGGTTATCCCAAATAGCATCTAAGGAGACTCGACTTACATTTTGCCAGAATTGTTGTTCTCCTCTATCAGGCAATAATGTTACCAAAATCTTTGTTCCATCAGGAATATCCATTTTTTCCAGAAGTTCTATTTTTTTGTCTTGGGCAACTGCCCATAATGTGTTTAACATCTTTAACTTCCTCGTATTTTATTGTGTATTATTGTAAATCCTTAAAACATTCTTTCATAAACTTGGCAGACATTTCCCTTATCTCATCCTGAATTAAATTAGGGTGGAGACCACTGACTGCTTCTTTATACTGATTCCATGCCCGTACCTCCGGAAGTTCAAATGACTTTTTCTTTCCAGAGATATTTTCGATTTTTTTAGGAGCAATCTTTTCCCACAAGTTATTACACCACAGGGGTACTGCCTCTTCATACCCTGTTATCACAGATATCAGCCATTTATTTAAGTCCTTAAGATATTTGGTTATCTTTTCCGCAGATTCAATATTATTTTCTTTTAAAAGCTGAGACATCAGACCCTGCAGCCGCATAGGATGTGATGGAAGTTTCGATATTCCTGTGGAATCGACCTTTACTGTTAAAGAATGAACTAAGGCTATGATAAATCCTTCTGCTTTCAATGCAAACTGATAGAGGCTATAAAGTACTCGCATCTCATGATTATCTATAGATTCAGCCTTATCTTTTTCTAATAGGTATTCAAGGATATTCCTATCCATTGACTGAGTGCTGCCCATCCGTTGCTGTAGTTTTTCAATATCCTGTCTTAATTTGGCATTTTCTTTTTGAAGCTGCTCTATCTGCTTATTCAGGTCAACAGGTACAGGCAATTTTTTAGGTATTTCTGTAGGTAGGAGCGTTACTTTTATAGTGGTATCCCCTATAACAAAGACCCCTCCAAACTCTACTAATGTTTTTTGAGTAATCTTGTTCCCATTAACCCATGTTCCGTTGGTACTCTTCATATCTTCTATAAAGCATTTATTTTCAATAGTAATGCGGGCGTGATTCCTGCCGATGCACTGATCATCAGGAAGACAGAAGTCATTCTTCGGGGAGCGACCAATGGTTACAGTCATTTTTTTATCAATGATAAAACTCTGTCCTGCCATAGTACCATTTATAACATCAAGCCTTACCTGCAATGTAGACTGATTCAAGGCATCCTGTGCAACCATTAACACAGCCTCCTTCTCATACCCCTGAAATAGTGTAACAGTTCAGCCTATTCATCAAAGAGTGTAAGAAAAAGGGGATAAGGAGATAAGGGAAGATAGGGAGATAATAAAATATAGTCAAATTAAATAATATCCTCTTTTCTTACACTACCTGAACTGTTACGAAATAGTTAGATTATATCAAAAACAGCAGAATATGTCAACATGTTTTCTCATCGAGGGATTCGAGAAATCGGCTTTTTGAAAGCCAAAAGTTACATCTAATAATGATAACCCTTTTCTCTACAATAAGTTACAGACTGATGGATAATAACCATAGATTAGCCTTTGTGGCTGACTATTGCCATGAATTTCGCTATCGTAACTAATTATCATTATTAATGTTATATCGCTTAAACATCTTATGGGGTGAATTTTGGGGTTATCCTTAAAAAATATTGCAAAAATCCATAAATTTGCCGTTTTTTTGGGGGAAAGTTTTTTTCGTGCCATTAATTCCCCCTTATTCTACAAGGCTCCACGAATTACCCGAATGCCTCTCATCGAGGGATACCACATCCGAGGACAATATCTACACTTAACCCCATAATCTTAAATGCTGGTCTTACC
>JBDRAP010000219.1:0-2599 GCA_043823615.1 bacterium | reverse complement strand
AGGCTGGAGTCTACATTGAAACAGGATGAGATATTGGTGGATATTGTTGTGGAAAATGTGGACAACTTGCTTGCCGGTCATTTTGTTATAGCATATGATGCGGACAGATTGGAGGTAGGAAGTGTAAATGCAACATTCTGCTGCAAAGACCAGCCTGGCATACTTGACATTAATGTTGCTGGATTGGGAAGCCTGCTTCAACCAGGGACAATAACGCAGATAGTGTTCAAGAAGCGAGGGACTGATAACGGAATGTCTGCAGCAGTCATCTATTTAAGAACATCTGACCTGCGAATGTATCGAAATGGTGCAGTTGTCCCGATCTTTTCGCCGCTAACCAAGCAGCTGGCATCTCCAGACTTGAACGGGGCATACTGCTATCCGAATCCGTTTATAACTGGTGGGATCGTAACATTCAGCAGGTTGACTCAAATGGCACGGTTGAGGATATACACCATCGCTGGTGAATTGGTGTATGATTCAGAGTTGAAGGAATGTGGTGGTGAATTAACATGGAATGTTAAGAATGATTCAGGCGAAAATGTTGCATCAGGCATCTATCTCTATCTTATCACCAATCCTGATGGACAGACAAAAACAGGCAAGATTGGGGTAGTCAGGTAAAGAAACAGGAAATAGTCCGCAGATTACGCAGATTACACAGATTAAAGAACAATCTGATGGTAGAGACGCAATATCTTGTGTCTCTACTGTTATATGCCTTTTTCAGATTTTCTTCTCCATCTTATCTGATAATCTGTGAAATCTGCGTAATCTGCGGATAATTCTGCTGCATGGAGGCAATGAATGCTATCTGGTATTTTTATAACCGGCACAGATACAGGCGTTGGAAAGACATTAATTGCCGGAGGGCTGGCCGGGGCATGGCACCAGATGGGATATGATGTTGGGGTAATGAAGCCTGTGGCAACCGGTGGGATACTAATTAATGGTGAGCTTACCTCGACGGATCTTTTATTTATGCAGGCAGCTACCTGCCCCTGTCCAAAGGATGAGAAGAATTTATGTATGCCCTATTGCCTTAAAACACCTGCTGCCCCTGCAATTGCTGCTCAGGTAGAAGGGATAGAGATAATTCCTGAAAAGATAATAGAGGCATACTCAGAATTGGCAAACCGTCATGAGATAATGGTTGTTGAGGGAATAGGCGGGTTGCTGGTGCCAATTACCTATAACTACTTAGTTGCAGACCTTGTCATGGATCTACACCTTCCCCTATTGATTGTTTCCTCATCAAAGCTGGGAACAATTAATCATACCCTGTTAACCATAGAATGCGCTAAACATCGTGGAATTGAGGTGCTTGGGATAGTCATAAATACGCCGTATCCCAGCGAGAGTCCTACTGTAGCCGAACAAACCGCCTCTGAGGTGCTCAGGAAGGTAACTGATGTGCCTGTTCTTGGCATTATCCCATGGACAAGCTTCGTAAATGTTGAGGCTGGAAAATGCGGTGATGTAGTGGAGATTATAAAAAAACATCTGGTTGTAGCTGCAGGGTTTGTTCCTATCAATTTTGGGTAAGATATGACACCTATTGGTTCATGATGTTTGAATTTGTGGGTGAGACGAAGAACATACCCTGTCTGCTTCGCAGCCTTTATAGAGATATGGCTTATGCAACGCTCTCCTATATGGAAATGTGTAGTAGATGAAAAATTCTTGACAATCCGAGTTTTCTATGGTATATTAAAAAACAGCGGAGAGAATTTAATATGGTATTAACTGATAATCAGAAGAAGCTTTGGTCAGAAAAATTAATGGATTTAGCTAATCTCTCTATTGGTGCATTAGTGTTTGGTTCTCTTTTATCAGAAGGCAAAATTAATCTTTTGATAATAGCTTTAGGAACACTTTTATATCTTCTCTTTGCATTTATAGCTATCCGTTTAGGGAGGTAATAGTAAATGCTTACAGCTGTTTTATTGTTAATAGGGGTAGCAATTGTAGTGCTTTTTATGACAGGTCCTACCTTGTGGCATGATTATAAGGCGAAACATTAATTGTTACGCTACAGGAAGATTTAAGGTCGTAGGAAAATTGGTGGTCTCCTCTTAGTATTATCGCACATAATATTGAGTGATTATTCAGCTAATTGTTCACTTAAAAATTGCTGCATAGCAATTATGGTTGTCAATTTCTACTGATAACTGAGCAATTATTAAATTTTCACACTTTCATAGTTGACAAAACATAAATATTGTGGTATATATTATAATAAATACAAGATAAGGAGAGAAGAATGCAAGCAGGGAATAATCTAATCAATTACATGAAGGATCTTTCTGTTTTGGCAAATCAATTTGCCATTAGTGAAGGATGTGATTTTTTGTTAAAAATTAAGATCAGGGAAAACTGTTCTTATTTGGCGACTATAATTGATAGTAAGGATGCATATCAAGAGGGGCATGCACAACGAAAGGCTATGTATGCCGAGTCTCTTGCCTCCTGGCTGGGATTAGATGAGACTCAGAAAGAGACTGTTGTTTTAGCAGCCCTCCTGCACGATATAGGCAAGCTCGGATTAGATGCTGATTTATTATTAAAGATAGGCAGTCTTTCTTCTGAGGAATTAAAG
>JBDRAP010000218.1:0-11365 GCA_043823615.1 bacterium | reverse complement strand
AATACAATGGCAGGCAAAGGATATTGTTTGAGACATACTCTGTTACCGGCAAGGGGGACTGTTGATATTTGCGGTATAAGCTCTGCTGATGAAGTGGCGGATAGAAATATTTTTTGGTGGCAATCCCTTCTATGTCAAGGCTATAGGCTAACTTATCCCTGTCTAATCCAAACTCATCTCTTTGGATAATAATTCCCAAATCTTTATAGCTGCTTGTATCCCCTGTATCTATTTGTTGGAATAAAATACCCGGTATCTGACGAATATTTTCTTGGTATATATTCACCAATTTATTTCTTTTTGCAACAATTTTCTCTATATGCTCTAATCCCTTGATCCCTATTAATGCATTAAATTCCTCCATCCTGGCACTTAGTCCAGGAAATTCACAATCATAATTGCCTGGATTTCCATAATCTCTGCCTATTCTTAGTTTTCTTGCTAACTCCTGATTATTGGTTGTAATAATACCGCCCTCAATGGCGGTTAACACCTTGGTTGGGCTAAGACAAAACACCTCAGCATCACCAAAGCTGCCAACAAGTCTTCCCTTGTATCTTGTTCCAATGGCATGGGCAGAGTCAATAATAACCTTAAGATTGTTATCGATAGCAATCCTCTGGATGGATTCAATCTCCACAGGATTACCAAATATATGGACTGCCATAATGGCTGATGTATCTGGCGTTATGCATTCTTGGATAATATTATGGTTGAGGTTATAGGTAGAGGGCAGGCAATCAACAAACACAGGCTTCAGATTGTTCCATAACAAGGCATGACCTGATGCAAAGAAGGTGAAACTCGGGACAATAACCTCTCCTGTAAGCTCAAGAGCCTTTATGACCAGCATCAATCCAGAGGTACAGCTTGAAACGCATACTGCTTCCTTTACCCCAAGATAGTCTGCTGCCCTTTCTTCAAATTGCTGAACATAATTTGAGTTAGTGATCATTCCAGAATGATATATTTGACAGAATTCCTCCTGTATCTCCTTTATTTCAGGCAGGGTTGGTTTGGCTATTGATACAGGTTGTTCAAGAATTGGGTTGCCACCCAGGATAGCTGGTTTATCATGCCAGATAAGGCTCATAGATATCTCCTTTATGACGAGGCTGTTACTAAACATTTGAAGTCAAGAAGTTCAGAAGTTCAAAACATAGGGTAAATTATTGCTTTGACTCGAGTTCCAAGTTTTTTTAACCTGTGCCTGCCCTCTGTCTCACCTGAAATCAACTGTCATGAGTTGCTATTTTCCCTTCTTTGCTTATTATAGACACTTCCACACTTTGAGGGACATCAGGCACACCCCGCAATGAACTTATCATCCCTAAGACTATTTTTTCCAGGATTTTGCGGACAAAACTATTCAAGAAAATACTTTTACCATCAACTATTAACTCTACTGTTTGCAGTTTCTTTGGCTGAATAAATTTCTTCTCCAGAAAATCAGCAACTATTGAATAATCAAGAAGACCAAAGCAAGGCACAGTAATATCAAACGCACTATCACTTACCACAGCTGCAAGATTATCCTTTTTTTGATCACACAACAGCCCTTGATCCCTGCCAATTTCCTGACGAAAAACCTCAATCTTGGGCTTGTTTTCGAGTTTATAGCCCTCAGTCAGAATAATATCCATATTGTTCAGATATGTATGGCTGATATTATCAATATGTTGATATTCCTCTACTGTCTGAAAAAGCATTAACTTGTTTGAAGCAGACAGAACAACAGCCTCTGCCCCACACAATTGGTGTTCATAGGTATCCTTTCCTATTCTATCCACATCTTCAAGGCTAAGCTCATGACCATGGTGTTTGATCGTACCTACACGATAGCCCCTTTTCTTTAATTCTGGCACAATACCCTTAATCAATGTTGTCTTACCACTATTTTTTCTGCCAACTATGGAAACTACTGGAATCATTGGACATTTATCTCCTATCTTTGTGGTTCAATAATAATCTTAATAGAATCCTGTGCCTTGGTTACAAGCTGGAATCCAAGACCTGTTTCAGAGAGCTTGAGTCGATGGGTGATCATTTCTTGTACCTGTATCCTGCCAGTGCCAATTAAATCTAATGCGGTCATATGATCCCTGAAATCCCCTGCATAGGATGATACCAATGAAATCTCATTCCGCCAGAAAAGCTCATTGATGGATAAAGGAATGGTTACCCCCTTATCTGTAGGGGCAAAAAATAGCACTGTTCCACATCGTTCAACAGAGTGTAACGCCTGAAGGATGGCTGAGGGTGCTCCTGTACAAATTATAACCAGATCAGCCAAATAGCCATTGTTAATCTCACGAACGCGGGCAGGGATATCATCCTTTGCCTGAATAGCTGCATCTGCTCCAAATCGTCGTGCTGCCTCTAATCGATAATCTGAAACATCTGTGGCTATTACTTGTGATGCCCCACTGATACGGGCAAGATGAATGTGCAGCAAACCAGCTATACCGCTTCCTATCACTAATACCTTTTGCCCTGTCTGTATTCCTGCCAGCCTTTGTCCCCGAAGGACACATGCAACTGGTTCAATAAATGTTGCCTTTTCAAATGATACATGGTCGGGTAGGGGATAGACCCCGCGATCAACATTAATCGCTGGCAACCGTACAAATTCAGCAAAACCACCTGGATCAAAGTTTGTTGTCTTAAGTGTATTGCAAACCGTTTGGTGTCCTCTCATGCAATAATGGCAGGCATTACACGGTACATGATGAGAGACAGAAATGCGGTCGCCAACCTTGTATTGTTTTACATCATTGCCTGTCTGGACAATAGTCCCGGCAACCTCATGCCCCAGTACCAGTGGAACCCGATGTATACGGTACCACTCCATAACATCACTCCCACAAATACCACTTGCCTCTATCTTGAGTAATATCTCGTTTGATGAAATCTCTGGTACAGGCATCTCTTGTATTCGCACATCCTGATTGCTGTAATACATGGCTACACGCATATTTTTTTGCATTGGTACTCCTTATTGGATAATTTTCATCACATCATAGGCTTGTCTTCCTCATTATGAACCAATGTGGATTCGCTATGAGAGGGTGTTTGCTTTTCGTCTATTTCAATTCTTTCATTGGGAGAGGGATGGGGTAGGGGATCAGCAACAGGGCAGCTACAGGGGGTTGTCTCAACCTGAGTGTTTTTTTTGTGCCACAATTTTCTACTTGTGCCCTTAATCTGAAATAGAGCTACAATCAGCCATAGAATCAGGATAACCATTAGCAGAGGCAGAGAGCTTAATGCCCAAAAGATAATGATTCCAGCTATTCTGATGCAATTATCTATTCCCTCCTGACAGGCAATGTTTATGGATTTTTGAAAGGCAGTTTCATAGCTTAAGGGTATCCTCTTTTCATACATGCGAATAAAGATAATTCCATATGCTGTCTGGTCTTCAAGCCTTTCCATCTCTCTTTTAATCTCTCCCATTTCTTTTTCTATACACCTTAGTTTATTCTCTATTTGCAACATTTCCGGAAGTTTTTTGTAGCTTTCAGAAGAGGATATAGAAAGGAGTCTTTCTTTTGATTCCTGAAGGGATTCAAGTTGTGTCTGGAGTTTCATACAGTTCTCGGTTTTATCATCAGTTGTCAGTTTTGAATGTTTTAAGCCTCCAATCTGCTCCAATGTTTTGACTGCATTCTCAAACTCGCTGAAGGAAGTTTAATCATCAGCCATGCTGTTTTTTCCTCTCCGTTTATCTCCTTTTGAGAGGTAATACCCTCAAACCTCATCATCTCATCAATAACCCTTGTTACACCATTGATTAGTTTTTTTGTTTCCAATTCAATTTCAGCCATCTTTCCTGCATGAGGCAAGGAATCTTTTTGATGCTTAGTTCCAGATAGTATCTGGGGCAATGGTATCATCTCTTTGGTGAGAAAGACACTGATAGTAACCACTACAGCAGATATAAGGATGATCCTTAAAAGGGTTGATGTTGGCATATGTTTTATTCCTTCAGTCGTAAGCTATCTTTCTAAGTTGGACACTTGTAATCTTAATTCAATTTTTCATTATAACACGAAATTGGACAAAAAGCAAGGAATTTTATATTGACACCACAAGACAATAATGTTATAATATGTTTGTAGAAATAATGTCCATAAAGGGTTACGATATGTAGTGGCAGTTCGGTACTTGTTTCTTATTATTGGATTTCATAGTAATTCTCTGTGCCCTCTGTGCCCTCTGTGTTCTCTGTGGCAAATCTTCCTTCAAACCGGAGGTGAATCGATTATGATAAGAAAGGCAATAGTAGCAGGCAAGTTTTATCCGGCTCAGCCAGAACATCTCAGGCAAGAGGTGGCAGGCTATCTCAGGAAGGAGATAATCAGGAGGGATGCCCTTGGTTTGATAGCCCCTCATGCTGGGTATATGTATTCAGGAGGGGTAGCCGGGGCAGTGTATTCTTCTATTACACCCTCAGAAACATTTGTTATTCTTTGTCCAAACCATACTGGAGAAGGCAGGTTGTTCTCTATCATGACCAATGGGATGTGGCAAACCCCACTTGGCGATGTTCCAATAGACTTTGAGTTTGCCAATAAGTTGGCAACTATATCCAAATACATTCAGACAGACCATCTTGCCCATTTATATGAACATGCTATTGAAGTACAGCTTCCATTTTTGCAAGTTTTGTTTAAGAATTTTCAAATAGTCCCTATATGTATGGGGTCTGGTCATCCATCTGTGTACAAGGAAATAGGTGAAGAGATTGCTAATTGTATCAAGCTGTCCCAAAAGAAGATAACGATTATTGCCAGTTCAGACATGAGCCATGAAGGACAGCTTAATGAAGCTACACTGGAGAAATATTTGAAATACCATGATCGATTGGCCATAGATGCTATCTTCGAGTTAAATGAGGATAAACTAATCCAACGCGTAGAGGGATTAAAAATTACTATGTGTGGTTATGCCCCGGCAGTGGCTATGCTAACCGCAGTCAAACAGCTTGGCAGCCAAAAGGCTGAATTAATCAAATATGCCACATCATGGGATGTAACCCATGATTATAGTTATGTGGTTGGATATGCTGGAATTATCGTAACATGAAATTCAAAAGAGACAGGGAGAAGAGACTTCAGACATCAGTCTTTCCCTCCTTCCGCACAAAATTACTGCGATGATTGACATTATTAAACAAAAACAAGCAAATACATCCCCAAATCGTGAATAAAATGTAATGCGGTTATTTAAGAAAATATTACCATTAATTATCCCTTCCTTGCCCACATCTAACAGGTGTTCGACCCTGCCTGATGGATTGATGATGGCTGAAATTCCTGTATTCCCTGCCCGGATAAAGTATCTTCTATTTTCTATGGAGCGAAAAACAGCCATGCTAAAGTGTTGATAATAAGCAGCTCTTGTCCTTGTCCACGCATCACTGGTAATATTAATTATAAATTCTGCACCTTTTTTAACAAACCTTCTGGTCAGGTCTCCAAATATTCCCTCATAGCAAATAAGCGTACAAAATTTGCCTGGTTTATTAAATACTGTATGTTTTTTCCCATGGGTATACATGCCAGCCTGTGGAAATATCTTCCTTAAAACAGGGAATAATTCCTCGACAGGGATCATCTCTCCAAATGGTACAAGGTGAATCTTATCGTATCGGTCAATTATTTTGCCTTTATTTGAGATAAGGAAGGCACTATTGTAATAATCTGTGTCAGTCATATGCGGAGCTCCTATCAAAAGGTAACTATTGAGATCCATAATGATAGATGATAGCTTTTTTTTTGTCCATAGAGAGGTATCTGGTGAGGAAAGGATGGCTGTTTCTGTCCAGACAATCAGGTCAGGGTTTGATTTAGCCGCCTTTTTAGTAAGTCGGGTAAGCATGAGCAATATTTTTTCACGAGTTGTTTCCCATTCCCAGCTTTGATCAATGCCAATATTGGACTGAATTACTGATACTGTTAATGGCTTGCCTGTTCCTGAATTTTCTTGAAGTCTTATATTCCCCCATACCAGACAAGGGATAACTATCACTGTGGTTATTCCTATCCCGTACCAGCCTTTTTTTGTTCGACTGATTGCTTGGGCAATTGCAGTATTAATCAATACTATCAGGAATGAAACACCAAAAACACCTGTAAATTCAGCTATTTGAATAAGAATGAGATTTTGATACTGAGAATAACCAAGTATCCCCCAGGGGAATCCATCCATAGGAAAATGACTTCTGATAAGCTCTAATGCTGTCCAGATAATAGCTGGAGCAAGCATATTATAAATGGACACCTTTGATTTTAACAAGCTGACACACGCAGCAAATATCCCGATAAATAAGGCAGAGACAATGGTAACAAATAGCCAGCCCATAACCAATAACCATTGAGGTACCTGATAGAGCCTGATGCCTGATATCCAAAATAAGAGTATGCCAAAAAAGATAATCCCTGTAATTAGTCCAAGTATAAACGATCTGGCTATGTTTTGTCCCCTGATAACTGATAAAAGAGGGACAAGGGCAATAAAAGCAACAATTTCCATGTTGAGCGATGGAAAGGTAATGCTGAGAAGTAATCCTGAGAGAATGGCTAATAATGGAGGCAAAATATTTTGAATCATACTTGAAATATAACAGATTGGTTAGAGATTGTCAAGTTTTTTTTGTTTTGAAATTATTGATGTGCAAGGACAAGTCGTTACGAATAATTGTAGCTGCAGGGCTTGTCCCTGCTCTGACATACAAGAGGCAACTGCAAGGAGGTAGCATGGTAGCTTAAAAAAACATATTGACATGATTAAGGGGATATGGTATATTTAGTATGGTTCAAATTAAGGTAGCATTTCTTCCTTCCCTACTCAAAGGATGGGTATAATGAAAAAAAGGTTATTCACAATAATATATTTGTTTGTTACTACTCTTCTGCTCCTCAATACACCCTGCCATGCCCTTGATCAGGCAGCCATCTCGGTTGTATTTTCATCTGACATGGAGGAATATCATCAGGCATGGGAAGGATTTAATGGATTTTTCATGAAAAATGGCGTTGACCTGTCTGTTTCTACCCACAATCTGGCAAATAATGATATGGAAACAATCTGTTCAAAGATAAAAAAGGAAAAACCACAATTAATCCTTGCCATCGGCACAAAGGCATTAAAACTGCTAAAGATGGGGATACAGGATATACCTATTCTTGGCTGCATGGTCATGAACCAGTATGATCTTGAGCAGACAAATGTTACGGGTGTTACCATGTCTATTCCTACAAACATAAAACTTGAGTGGATTAACAGGAATATTCCACAGGCAAAAACGATTGGCTTGATTTATTCTACAGAAACGACTGAACTTGCTGCAAAAATTTCACAAGATTGCAATAAATTTGGCTACAAGGTTATTGTTAGAAAGATAAACTCAGGCAAGGAAATAGCCGAAGCACTTCAGGGAATGGGATACAAGATAGATTGCTTTCTCATGATACCTGATGCATCAATATATTTTTCCAAATCCATAGAGTATTTGCTCATGGAAGGCTTGAAAAAAAAATTTGCAATAATTGGACTTTCCTCGCATTACACTAAGGCAGGGGCATTTGCCTCCTTTGACTGCGATTACAAAGATATTGGAAGACAGACAGCAGAGATGGCCATGAAGATACTTAATGGACAAAGCCTGACTATAAATCTCCCACCTGAATCTCCTTTCAAAACCACATTTTCCTTAAACCTGTTGGTTGCTGAAAAGATAGGCATCAAGCTTCAACCGTCAACCATCAAAGAGGCTAAGGGGGTGTTTGGCAGATGAGGATTAGTATTATCAACAAAATAACCTTTCTGTTCATCCTGTTAATCATTACCCTAAGTGCAAGCATTGGTATTTATTCCCTTAAATATAGTAAACAGGCATTAATGGCAGAGTTTAATAATAGGGCAAATTCATTAACCAATAGTCTGTCAATTATCAGTGAATCTCCTGTCCTGTTTCGTGATACAGAAATGCTTTCTAATATAGGATTGGGTGCCTTAAACCAAAGGGATGTCATTTTTTGTGAGATCAGGGATGAAAATGAGAATATACTGTTTTGGAAAGGAACAAAAAATAAAAAGTGTATTCAAGAGTATACAGCCATTATTCAGACTGAAAAGATTAAGGATGATGTCTCTGGGGATGAATTAGCATTAGGTACTCAGGGAGCGAAGAGGCTTGAAAAGATTGGCAGTATACATCTAATCTTTTCACTTGATAGTATACAAAATAGATTGAAAAATATCCAACAAGTCATAATATTAATCATTGTAATCGGTATTATCATTGGGTCAATAGCAATTGCCCTGCTGGTAAAGATTGTTGTTGGCAGACCCATTGATCACCTGATTGTAGATACAAGGGTAATTGCCAAAGGTAATCTTAGTTATGCGATACCTGTCAGCACAAATGATGAGATTGGCTCTTTGGCAATAGCCTTTAATCAGATGACCAAAGACTTGAAGGTATCACAAGAGCATCTTGTTAAGGCAGAAAGAATGGCTGCAGTGGCACAGATAGCCTCAGAGGCTGCTCATGAGATGCGCAACTCGATTCAGGTGATTAGTGTTGGAACCTATTTGCTCAAGCAAATAATCCATGAGGAAAATCCGCTTATCTTGAAAACTATTAAACAAATAGATGGTGCTGTGTCAAGAACATCTGATTTTATTGATGACCTACTGCATTTCTCAAGACCCATTGAGTTAAGGATTGGATTGGGGAATATAAACAATATGATTAACTTTGCAATAACTGAGCTGGCAGAGAGTGTCCTTACCGGCATAGAGGTAGAACGGAAACTATCAGATAATATCCCTGAGATTCCTGCTGATTTTAACCGGCTGAAACAAGTGGTTCTTAATCTTGTCAAGAATGCGGCTGAGGCTATGAGAGGGGTTGAGAACAAGAGGTTGGAAATTAGAAGTGAGAAAGAAAGTGATTTTGTTAAGATAATTGTTTCTGATACTGGTGAGGGTATGACACAAGAACAGATGGCTCATTTGTTTGAACCATTTCATACCACCAAGAAAAAGGGGGTAGGGTTGGGTCTTAGTATCTGCAAACGCTTTGTCGAGGCACATGACAACGGCAGGATAGAGGTTGAAAGCGAGCTGGGGAAAGGGACAAGGTTTACGGTGATTCTGAAGAGCAATTGAAAATGATAATAGCACGCAGATGACACAGATACTGCGGATTTGCACAGATTTGCAACCATTCAGGCATATAAAGCCAGGAGTTAAGATCCAGAATGGAGAACGGTAACCACAAACTGTAGCTACAGGGTGCTACCCCCTTATCCTTGCTATTTCTATGACACGACGAAGTAAAATCCGTTTAATCTGCGTTATCCGCGTTATCTGCGTGCTATTCCTATTCTTCCAGACTACTGCTGCTGGAATACTTTCTCTATCTCTTCGGTTGCTTTTTTTAACGATTCTTCTGTGGTTAGTTTCCGTAGCAACACATCCCGAACACATCCCTGCACAACCTTAGATATTCCTGAATAATGTTGAGTAATCGGACGAAGTTGGAACTGTAAAAAGGCAGGATAAGACTCAGAGATAACAGGGATATTGCTCTTGATTTGAGGATCATTATAAAGCTCCATTCTGGATGGGGCTTTATTGATAGAAAGTGCTCGTTTCTTTTGGACATATTCAGAGGTTAAGAATTCTACTAAAAGCCATGCCTTTTTTTCACATTCAGAGTGTTTATTAATAGCTAATACCTCAGATTGCAAACAAGAAGCACTCTTTTTTTCTTTATCATTAAAGCAAGGCATGGGAGCGATGCCTACCTTATCCTTCAGGGAAGGGCTGTTGAATATGGATGGACCAGAATGCGACCATTCTCTTAAGAAGACAGCATTTCCTGAGATAAAGGCATTTATGGCAGCAGCATTGTCCATGGTAGTTACAGACTGTGGAGAAATGCCATGTTTATGAATTAAATCAGCCATCATTTGTAAAGATTCCCTGCCCCAGAGGCTGTTAACAAGAACCTCATTCCCTGTAACAAGAATACCATCATTTCCCCACAAAAATTCCAAAAAGGTGCAAGTCATGTCTTCACTGTTTTTTCCTGGCCAGATAAAACCAGAGCACTTTTCACTTGAAATAATAGTTTTTGCCTGATTTATTAATTCATTAAAGGTCTTTGGTGGGGACGGGAAACCATGCTTTTTCAGCAAATCCTTTCTATAATAAAGGACACCACCATCTACTGACCATGGAATAGCATAAATACCATGTTGATAGATACAACCATTTATCGCTTCAGGGAAGAATGCATCCTTATCCTTTAAAAACCACTCAACAAAGGAAAGCCATTCTTTTTTTTCAGCAAGCTGAGGGAACAACATAATATCCAGACACAAAACATCTGGCGGATTGTGAAGTTTTTGTTCAAATGATTCTGAATAGTATTTATATTGAAGATCGAGATTAGAGGGCAATTCATGGAGGACAACATCAATTTGAGGATTTTTATCCTCAAATTCTTTGACAAGATCATTTAATACCATTGTTTCTGTAGCAGATACCTTGCCATAACTAAATACAATATTTGTTTTTTCAAGGCTCTTTCCGCATCCTGAAAAAAACATTAATCCAAGTAAGGTTGTCAGTATGATGTGTTTCATCAGGGATTATTTTCCTTTCTTATCAAGGGGCTTTGAGACAATGCATCCCAAACAATAACAATCTGTGCAGTTATGGACAGGAATACCTGTCCATTTTATTGCATAATGGATATGGTTATGACATTTGAATTTATGGGTGTGTCTCTCATTAGTGGGGTAGTGGGAGTATTCCCCACATCATCTACCCCCGTCCCGTGGGATACCCCCACCAGCAATGGTATAAGGCAGAGTTACAAATTGGTATGACTATCGAACCTTTAGGTTGCGTTATCTATTCCTTACAAACTGGAAGTTCAGGACACAGCATTCTCTGTGTCCCTATCCATTGCCAATCCTTGCATAGATAATTCTACTAATTTAGCAAAAGCCTGTTTATCTCTTACAGCCAGATCAGCCAATATTTTCCGATTCAATTCTGACCCCATCTTTTTCAATCCATTAATAAATTTGCTGTAAGAAAGCCCATGTTCCTCTACCGCTGCATTTATTCTGATAATCCACAAGCTCCTGAATTCTCTCTTTCTTACTTTTCTGTCTCGATAAGCATAGACCCCTGCCCGGGTAACAGCCTCTTTAGCCAGCTTATACCATCGGCTTCTTGCCCCCCAATAGCCTTTTGTGAGCTTGTGTATCTTGTTTACTTTTTTCTTATGTGCGACATTAGTTGCAGCCCTTGACATCTCTATTCACCCCTTTGTGAT
>JBDRAP010000217.1:0-20776 GCA_043823615.1 bacterium | reverse complement strand
AGGATAAAGCTATGGCACACAAAAAAGGGTTAGGAAGCAGTCGTAATGGCAGAGACAGTCATTCTCAACGATTGGGAGTAAAAAGTCATGATGGTCAATTGATCTCTGGTGGATCAATTATTGTCAGGCAGCGAGGGACAGTCTTTTTGCCTGGGAAAAATGTTGGCAAAGGGAGTGATGACACCCTTTATGCCAGAATATCCGGATATGTCCAATTTGGTACATTACGAGGAAAAAGAATCATACAGATTGTGGCTGTATAATTATGTTTGTTGATTCTGCAAAGATTTTTATAGAAGCAGGAAATGGCGGAAATGGGTGTGTTAGCTTTAGAAGGGAAAAGTATGTTCCACATGGTGGTCCGGACGGTGGCAAGGGTGGACATGGTGGAAATATAATCATTGAAGCAAATGAAAACCTCTTAACCCTTTTAGACCTCCAGCATAAACGACATTATCGGGCACAAAGCGGAGCACCAGGAGAGGGAAACAATAGAACCGGAAAAGCAGGAAAGGATCTGATTATTAAGGTACCTCTTGGCACCAAATTAGTTGATGCAATTACAGGCAAGATACTTGGTGATATGATTGCTCATGAAACACAGACAATTGTTGCTCACGGTGGGTTTGGTGGCAGGGGAAATGCTGGTTTTGCAACAAGTGTCAGGCAAACCCCAAGAATTCATGGAAAAGGAGAAAAGGGTGAGCAAAAGGAACTGTCTTTAGAGCTGATGCTCTTAGCAGAGGTTGGGATTGTTGGATTCCCTAATGCAGGAAAATCAACGCTCTTGTCTAAACTCTCTGCTGCTCGTCCAAAGATTGGGGACTATCCCTTTACTACACTCTATCCTAATCTGGGTGTAGTAAGAATAGATGAATTCAGATCTTTTGTGGCAGCTGATATTCCGGGAATAATCCCTGATGCCCATCTTGGTGCAGGATTGGGAGATAAATTCTTACGGCATATTGAAAGAACAAAGGTATTAATTCATCTTTTAGAACCAGATGAGGCATTAGAAAAGTTTCATGCCTTTAATAAAGAGATGAGGCTATATAATTCTGAATTGTCTGCAAAGCTGCAGATAGTGGTCATTAATAAGATGGACATGCCGGATACAGAAGAGAAATTGAAAGATATAAAGGAAGCTATGAATCATATTGGCATTGAGCCACTGTCTATTTCAGCAATAACCGGAAAAGGGGTAAGGCAGCTTATCTGGTCTGTGGCACAGGTATTAGAGGAATTAACCTCTAAGAACTCGGTAACATTAAAGGAGTTAGAGAATTAAAGAAGTCAGGGAGTTTTTTAATTCTATAGACTTCGCAAAACTCCCCAACTTTTTAAGCTCTCTGGTGAGAAATGACAATAAGAATAGGCGTCTTGGGAGGAACATTTAATCCAATCCATAATGGACATCTTTTGATTGCTGAAACAGCAAGAAAGTTTTGTTCTTTGCAAAAGGTTATTTTTATTCCTTGTTTTATGCCTCCTCATAAAGAGACGGATAACAAAGATTCCCCAGAGGCTCGATATTCCATGACAAATCTGGCTGTTGCAGAGTATTCGGATTTTATGGTTTCATCTATAGAGATAGAAAGAAAAGGGAAATCATACTCAAGGGATACAATACAAGAGATAAAAATAAAATATGGATCAGAGACAAGTATATATTTTATTGCCGGTACAGATACTATTGCAGAACTAAATATATGGAAAGATATTGATGAGCTTTTATCTTTATGTAGGTTTATTGCGGTGAGCAGACCTGGATATTCCCTGAATATTCCAGAAAAATATAAAGAAAAAATTGATATTATCAACATAACAGGTATGGATATTTCATCCTCAGAGATTAGAAGAAGGGTGTCTAATTGCGAACCAATTCATGAGCTTGTACCTGAATGTGTAGAAAAATATATCTATGAGCATGGATTGTACCAATGAATATAGAAGATATTAAGAAGGAATTGCAACAGATACTGGGAGTAAAAAGGTTTCAACATTCCTTAAGTACAGCTGAAATGGCTGTGTCTTTAAGCAAACGACATGGGGTATCCCCTGAACAGGCAGAATTAGCTGCTGTATTGCATGATTGTGCCAAGGGATATTCAATCCATGAGATGCGGGAGCAGATTGCAATACATCAGGTGGAATTGGATGAGGTAGAGCAAAAAGAGCCGGGATTATGGCATGCACCACTCAGTGCGGTTATGGCTATGGTAAGATTTAATGTAAGGGATGAGGATATTCTTCAATCTATCCGGATTCATTCTACTGGAGATAAAGAGATGTCTCCCTTAGACAAGATTATCTATATCTCAGATTATACTGAATATCACCGCAAACACTTAAGGGTAGAAGATATAAGAGAGCTTGCACCCCATAACCTTAATTTAGCGGTATTGATGACTATAAATATAAAGATAGCCTATCTTCTTGAGCAAGAGGTTCTTATTCATCCTCGTTCGATTTTTGCAAGGAATGATTTGTTGGCTCAAGGGGTAAAGAAAGGATAGGATATGTAAGAGTTCAGCTATCAGTGGTCAGCCTTCAGCTCTTACAAAAGGCATTGCATCACAAAAAGCAGTCTGACGCAAATGATACGACAAGGAGTAGTTATTTGGCAACAAGTGGAAATGAAAGGGTTTTGGCATGTATTGATGCCTGTTTATCCAAAAAGGCTGAGGATGTGGTAGCTCTTGATATCTCTGGGTTAACCACTATTGCTGATTATTTTATTATTTGTTCAGGGGCATCACAGGTTCAAATGAGAGCTATTGCTGAGGCTAATGAGGAAGTTTTAGACAAACAAAAGCCTCGATGCCGTCGGGAAGGAACGGATAAATGGATTCTTGTAGATGGTGGAGATATAATCATCCATGTCTTTCATGAAGATGCCAGAAGGTTTTATGAGCTTGAAAACCTATGGGCAGATGCAAAGGTAGTTAGATAGCGTTCAGCAGTCAGCTATCAGCCGTCAGCAAAGACTATAACATCAAAACAAACGAGGTTTTCCTAATTTTATGGCTTCCTGCTTTTTGTACTGTAATGTCTTATGAAAACCGAAAGCTGACTGCTGATAGCTGACAGCTGAACGCTTACGATGGGGGATTAGCTCAGTTGGTAGAGCGATTGCATGGCATGCAATAGGTCAGGAGTTCGAGCCTCCTATCCTCCACCATTTTAAGATTGTTGGGATGAAAGATGGAATATGTTATTGTGTTGATTACTGCCACGAATGCAGAGGCTAAGGAATTGGCAATGACCTTGGTTCAGGAAAGATTGGCTGCATGTGCCAATATTATAGATACAGTTTCCTCTATCTATTGGTGGGAAGGAAAGATTCAGGATGATAAGGAAAGCCTGCTTATCTTGAAAACTAAGCAAGATATGGTAGATACATTGATTGCAAGAACCAGACAGATTCATTCCTATGCTGTGCCAGAGATAATTGCTTTGCCTATTATCAAGGGTAATCAGGATTACTTAAATTGGATTAATGAGTCAATGGTTGTATAGTCGCAAGATAGTATTCATCTGTCAGATGTTAGTATCAGATAGTTGAATGTTTACAAAAAGGGGGATGTTCGAATGTTGTTTGCTATTTTGGAATTCTTTTTTGCTGCAGCTGGTATTTTTGGTTTGGTGATGGCTATTATTCTTATTGTTATGGAAGCTAAGAGAAGAAGGGAATATAAATTTATACGAGAAGAGGATACAAAGACAATTTCTCAACTTACCAGAGAAAAAGAAAACCTGAGAGAAGAGATTATTGGAAAGTTAGCCTCCCTTACTAATAAAGAAGAGCAAAGACAGGACTTACTCTTAAATATTTTGAAACGCCTCGAAGAGGAAGAAAAAGGTCGTGAAGGCGATCTGATGAACTGGCTGGAATTCAAGGCAAAGAAATGGCATGAACAAATAGATGAACGAGTCTCTGAACGACTCTCTAAATTCCAACAGGAACTATCTATCCTGAACAAAAAATTCTCTGTCATGGAAGGAAAAATAGAAAATATAGAGGCAAAACTAAAGGAAAAAGAAGAAGTGCCACATGCTTAATCTCTTAATAGGGGCGAACAGCTGTTCGCCCCTATTAAGCCTCCACCGCAGGAGATTCTTGCACACCAACTGTCATTTGTTGTATTATCATGTGCTGCCAATGTCTATACAATTGTTCATCGAGAATTGCTGCAGAAATAGATGCAAATTCTTCCATTCTGACTCCTGAATTCTATCTTCCTGCTACCTGAATAGCTACTGTAAAGACAAACATCAATATGTCATCCTTTTTTGCAACAGATTGTTATTAATCTCTATCGTGCTCAATATCTCTACAATCCTTTTGCTTGCCTTTCCATCACCGTATGGATTTCTGCACCCTTTAACCTTAGCCTTGAATTCCTTGTCATAAAGGGCAAATCTGATTGCCTCAACAATTTTCTCTGTATCATAATCCACATCAATAACATTTGCTGCCCGCTGCCTGCCCTGTTGCCTTGTGCCTATATTTACCACCGGCAAGTGAAAAGATGCTGCCTCGATTATGCCGCTGCTTGAGTTCCCAACCAATACGCCTGCATATTTCATCAGGCTAAGATATGTCTTGTGTGGCAGGCTCTTAACTACCTGAATCATTGGAGGGTTATCAAACTCGTTGATTACCCTGATGATTGTTTGTGAGCCAGTGTCTGTATTTGGATACCACACTATCGTTTGTATTCCCATGAACACAATTGCTTCCATAGTAGCGATTATCTGTCTTTCTACGGCATCAATTTCCGTAACCACAGGATGCTGAACAAGCAGGATGAATCCCTCTTTTAGCCCAAACTGTCTTCTTATATCCTCCATTGGTATCAGCGGTTCGTTCAATATGGAAACCAAACCAGGGGCACCTACGATAAAGACCCGTTTTCTTTCCTCTCCCATCTTAATAATTCTTCGGGCACTTTCTTTGGTTGCAGGGAAATGGATATGGCTAAGCTTGGTTATGGCATGTCTAATCCCCTCATCAATGCTGCCTGAAACCTCTCCACCATGCAGATGGGCAATGGGGACATTCATGTAAGTGGCAGCAATTGCACCAGAGAGCATCTCGCCACGATCACCAAGGACCAAGATAATATCTGGTTGTATTCGCTGAATTGCATCTGCCATGCCCATGACACATTTACCTATTGATATGGCTGTATCCTTGCTTGAATCATCCATTGGGCAACCACAAGGGTTTGTTCCTACAGGGATAATGTCTATTCTTTCAGCAACCTCAAATCCATCCCTCTCTATCTCATCAATGGTCATGCCAAAGGCAGGTGAGAGGTGACTGCCTGTAACTATCAGGGAAAGGCTTAAAGCAGGATGCGACTTTATTGCCTTAAAAACAGGCCGCCAAATACCATATTCTGCCCTTGTTCCTGTAATCGCCAGAATCTTTCTCATTTACAAACACCCCTGACTTAAATGTCATGATTTTTTTGACCATATCTTTGTCCATGATTTTGTCACACCTATCTTCTTGAATAGCAACAAGTAATATAACACATGTCATTTATTTTGTCAAGGTTTTTGTCCATGTTTTTGGCAATTTAACCGATTACTTTTGATGTTTAACACCATACTTTCTTTACTACTTCTGCCACCCTTTTGCCGAGGGCTTCTGCCTCTTGCAATGCTTTATCATTTGGTTTCCCAACACATGCTGTGCCGTAATGACCACCAGCAGTAAGTGGATCGCCAACAATAATCATTTGATGTATAAGCATTGCCTGCAAGATAGAAAGGATGGTTGTTTCCTTGCCACCTGTCTGATGTCCGGCAGTAGTAAAGGCTGCACCTATTTTATCCTTTAACTGTCTTCTCACGCCAACACTTACATCAAACATCCTCTTAACCTCAGCTGACATGCTGCCAAAATAAACCGGACTGCCAACAATTATACCGTCTGCCTCAACCAGATCATTATTAACTACTTCTGTCACAGCCTTTAGGCTAACCTCACACCCTTCGTCCTTTGCACCCTTTGCCACAGCCTCAGCCAATTTTTCGGTATTTCCACCCTGTGAAAAATAAGTTATCAGGATCTTTGCCATTTTTGTACCTCCTTGTATTATTGATATGTTAATTTGCAACAGTTTGGCTAACCGCAGAGGCGCAGAGACACAGAGAAAAACTTAAAGTTTATTGGCCATACGCTTGATTCCACTCCTTAAGACAGAAACATTGAAATTGACATTGCAAACTACTGGCAAATCAACTTGCCTTTCTCTGCGTCTCTGCGGTGAACTATTATTAATTCGTAATCGCTCTGCTATACACACATCCACAATACCTTTGCCGATAAAGTGAATGCTGTCTGGAGAATTCCATTGCTTTCTTAAACCCATCTTGTTTCTTGAAATCATACACCAAGAATGTCTCATCATTACCAGAGGTAGCAACACCTATCTTATTTATAATCAGAGCATCCTTGTGCGGGCTAACCGTAAGCGTAGTAGCAAAATAAGGCACATCCATCTCTCTGGATTTCTTCCATGTCTCTTCCAGCCTCATTTGAAAACAAACCTCACACCTTGCCCCAGCCTCAGGCTCTTTCTCCAGCCCTTTGATTAGGGAAAGCCAACAGTTATGGTCATATTCGCCTTCAATTAGTTGAAAACTAAGGTGTTTTGCAACAACGGCAACCGTATCCAGTCGCCTCTGGTACTCCTGGGATGGATAGATATTGGGATTATAGAAAAACCCAACCACCTCAAACCCATCATTTCTTAACCTCTCAATAACAGAACTTGCACATACCCCGCAACAGATATGCAGCAGCACAATTTTTTTCATTATCTTGAGAATACCTCCCTGTTAACAAATCAATTTTGTAATGAATACGATATGTTTTGTCTAAAAAGTCAGGGAATTGTAAATCCTGCTTTGGCAAGTGAGTTTTTGGTCATTTTATTATGGTCTGGATTATTTTCTTATCTTTAATTTCTGCAGCCAGCCTCTCCACCATACCGCCCTTGCCGGCATAACCAATAACAATCTCATCCGCCAATTCAAACATAAATCGATTTCTTTTTTCTGCGGTTTCTGCCGTAACCCGTTTTACACTGTTTTCAAACGGCGTAACAATCAATAATCTTCCGGTATCAACTGCCGCTTTCAAATCCGTATCGATTTTCTCTTTCATTCCCCGCGCCAAAGCCATAATAATCGGCTGTGTACCGGCAAGCAGGTAATGAAACACATCTTTCTCAATCTTTGAATGAAAACAGCTGATGATGCAATTGCCCTTGTCCCGTTGTTCGATTGCCCAGTCATAGCACTTGAGCACCACAGACGCAGGAATATTACGGCTGCAAAGAAAGGCAGTCTTGTAGAGTTTTAGTAATTCCGTATTGCCAAGTGATGAAACAATCATTCCTCATCCTCCCCGCTGTCTAATTCCTTGCCCATACGGTATTTGATGTCGTAGTTGATGATGAAATCCAGCTCCTCTTGGGTGAAGCCATAGTGCTGGGCGAGTAGACAGTCAGTTTGGTCGATGATGGGTTTGGATTTCATTCCAGCAATTTCCGTCTTTCAAATCTTTCTTTTGCTTGTATCAATGCTATATGAAGCCGTTTTCCCAATTCTTTTTTTGGCGGTAATTCAGTCCAATATTCCGCAACCATAATACCGTCTTTATACATTTCCAGTAAATCAATCTGTTCTCTACTGGTTTCAGCGCATAATAGTAATCCAATGGGAGGATTTTCCCCTTCTTGTTTTTCATACCGGTCAAGCCATTTCAGATATAATTCCATTTGCCCCTTATACTTTGCATGGAATTTCCCTAATTTTAGTTCTATTACAACCAATCTTTTTAATTTGCGGTGATAAAACAGTAAATCAAGATAAAAATCTTCGTTGTCAATAATCATTCTTTTTTGCCGTGCGACAAAAGTAAAACCACTTCCAAGTTCCAAAATAAAGGACTCTAACTCCCTTAAAATTGCGGACTCCATATCGCTTTCAAGGTAGCCCTCTTTTAAGTTTAAAAAATCAAGAAAATATGGATCTTTGAAAACCGCGTCCGTTGCCATATCTCCCTGATGCAATTGAATATTTGCCATAGATTTTCGTTCGAATATTTTATTTTCAATCTGTTTTCGTAATTCCCTCACTCCCCATCTTTCCTTTGCACTCATTTCCGCATAGAAAATTTTTGCTTCTTGATTTTTTATAGGGAGCAGTACCAAGAAATGCGACCAGCTTAATTGTCGTGACAGTGTAACGAGAATTTCAATATCTGTAAATTGTTCGGCAAACTGCATCATACGACGGAGATTTTTCTCTTCAAAGTTTTTCCCGTATGTATCAACCAATTGTCGTGACAGTGTAACGACAATCTGTTTGCCATATTCTGCTCGTTTATACTGCAAGACATGCATATTGATTTTTTCGCCAATGTGCCAGAAAAGCATGGTTAATGTGTTGTTGACAGCCGAAACTATCTGCTGCTTGCTCTGATCAATAAGCAGAGAAAGTTCCTGAAAAAGCAGCTTCGTATCCACAGTAATTTGTTTCGGTTGTTTACTCATTATTCCTCCTCATCGCTATCCAATTCCTTGCCCATGCGGTATTTGATATCGTAGTTGATGATGAAATCCAGCTCCTCGTGGGTGAAGCCGTAGTGCTGGGCGAGGAGACAGTCGATTTGGTCGATGATGGGTTTGGAGAGTTTGGGATAGTATTCGTCGTAAATTACTTTTCCGGTTGCTTTATAATATGTTTCCTTCCGATATTTATTTTTCTCCAAGCTTTCCATTAATTGACAGACTTTTTCATTTAGTTCGGAAACAATCTTGTTATTGAAAGATCCGAATGACACAGGGAACCATTTAATTTCACGCATGTTTAAATGACGGCAATCTGAAAGTGAGAGAAACCAAAGATAAAATAGAGAGCTGTTTAAGATGGAACAAGCAACAGCCTTTTGTGCTTTATCTGTACAGGACAATGATTTTACCTGAACAGATGTTTTTTTGCCATCCTTTTCATTCCAAAAATATGGTGGTTTAATTGTCGCCCTTATCCAATATTGCGGTGCATTATGAAAGTAGATTGTATGACTACCATGTAAAAAATTAGCCAATGGTTTATGATTTTGCAGATTATTCAAAACCAATCGATGGTTTATGTTCCCAACTTTTGGAATAGCTCCATTAAAGGTGAGGTTTTCGTTTTTTAGAAAACTAATTGAATCAAAAAGAAATGATCTGTATTCAGTATTCCAGCGAGAGTAGCTTGTTGAGAAAACAGCTTTTTCTTTCGATTGTTTTTTTACAATCAGAATCGTAGCCCGAATATGTTCAAGACCATCAAACAATTTGCCGGGCCTATCATCAAATGTCGCGTATATATTCAGAGCAAACTTAGTTATAAGTAGTTTTTGTATTGGAATCATTCTATCTGTACATACAATTGGCAATTGCACAATCATTCCGATTGAACCACTTGAGGACAAAATATTTGAACATCGCTCAATCGTATTAACATAAATGTTACCACATGCAAGTGTTTCATACCCAACAATCTGATAAACTTTTTTAGCTTGTGTATACTCCACATACGGCGGATTCCCAATTACCACATCAAACCCACCATTGCCTTGCACAATCTCATAAAATTCCGCGAACCAGTGAAACGGCTGGTGGGTGGCAAGCCACTTCTGATAATCTTCCCCTTCGAGACTAAACCCCTTGTATTGCTCCATGTAGAGAATGCCGTCAAGGTCATCGGTCAACTTCTTTAACCGTTCATTTAGATCATCTTTGGCTTTCTTAAAACCATCATAATCATCACCACTTGAAAGCTGTATCTCTTTATATCTTGCAAAGGCACGGGCAACAATGTCGCATTGCTCCAGTATCTTTTTCTTATGAGCATCAGTAACAAACAGACCAGCGATATTATCTATCTGCTTTTTCGCGGCATATCCCACCAGTGTATTCCCTGCCCGGATATTAAAGTCCACATCAGGCAAAGGCTCCAGCCCCAGATTTGGCTTGTGGTAGTCAGCGTCAACGGTAGCCACCAGTTTCAGGAAGAGCCGCAGTTTGGCGATTTCCACCGCTTCATTCATGATATCCACACCGTAGAGGTTATTCAGGATAATGGACTTGTAAATGAAGTATTGCAGATTCGGGTGTTCTGGTGCATTGACCTGTTTTAAGATTTTTGCAAAAAATACATATTTCTTGTGTCCTTTTCTTTCTTCATCTGTGTTTATCTGTGTCAATCCGTGGTTAATATTCTCTTCATCAACAAAATTCTTCATCCTGTGAATGCACGCTTCATAAAGCGGTTCAAGGATATTCATTGCGGCAAAAAGAAATGCCCCTGACCCGCAGGTGGGGTCAAGTATCGTTATGTCGAAGAGGGCTTTGTAAAAATGCAGGATAAACTCGGCATCGGCGGTGGTTTCAATCACATCCTGAGCGAACTGGCGGATATTGAGATTGTAGGTGATGAAATCATTGATTTCCTTAATTTCGCCGGATTCAATTTTCGTTTTGATGTCCCCATACCGTTTGCGGCGTTCGATGACTTCGCGGTATGTTTCGGTGGGCAGAGCGATGTCGGATGGCGCAGGTTTGTTCCAACTTTTGCGGAGTTCCCAGAGCCAGGGACCGTTGCCGTCAACCACCTTCTTTCCCAGTTCCGGCCCGAAGCCTTTTTGAATTTCGGCGGGTAAGTCATCAAACAAACCGCCGTGTTCCGGCACTCCGTATTTTACCGCGTCATAGATATACTCATCTCCGCTTGCCTTCACAATCTGCCAGTAGGGGCGGGTTCCAAACCCGCCCCTACGATTTACCTCATCAAACAGCCAGGGGACAATACAATTCTTGCTGATGTAGTCGGTAATATCCTCTTTGGTGTAATAGGCGCCCATTTGAGCGCGGTCGTTGATGTATTTCTCAAAGATATAGCCGATTACATCAGGATTGATGTCTTTTCCGCTGGCAGATTCACGGGTATCAAGATGCCATTCGTATTGGTCAAAGAAATCAAAGAGTTTTTCAAAGGCTTTATCGTCAATGATTATGTCTTGATAATTCCTTTCAATTTCGTGCTTGTCAAAAAGACCACCGTTAAGGTAGGGGATTTTGCCGATTTCCACCTCCAGATTCTCACTGTGTTTCGGCTCTCCCAGCCCTTTATGAAAGAGTGCCAGCAGAAAATCACGGTAGAAGGAATAAAACTGGTTCTTTCCCTTTTTCTCCTTGCAGGCTTTCAGCTTGTCCTGTAAATAGTTTTTGTTGTCATCAAGAAACCCTTTTTTCTGAATGAAATAGCAGAACATCAAACGGTTCAACATCAACGAGGCATACCAGTCCATGTTTAGCTGGTCATCTATCCCTTCGATGAATTTCAAAAATGCGGTGTGTTCCTTCTTGAAACTCTCATAAAATTTCTTGGTAACGCGTTCGTTATTCTGCTGGAAATTTTCCGCCACCCGTGAGGTAACATCAATGATAGTAACCCTTTCTTCTTCGTCTAAGGTGAAAAATAAACCGCTTGCCCGCTGATAGAGTAGTTCCGGATCCTGGGATATGCTGTAACGGGTTTCGCTGATTTTTGTCGGGCTACCTGCTTTACGCACTGCCAATTGCCAGACCTGTTCTTTTCTTTGCTCATCAATAAAAACAATGAGATGCTCTTGAAAGAGTTTGGTCACCTTATTCTCAATCTTCTTGCGTGTTGCCGAATCAGGGATTTTATTGCCGGAGGGCGGTTCACAGATAAATATCCTGAATCCGCTCTTTTCCGCTATACCACTAATATTGAAAGAAATATCATCAACTATAATCGGTTGTTTAGTACGGTCATTGTTCCAGCCCATTTCGTTAAAAAGCTCTCTGAACTGAAATGCCTTGATATATGCGGAAAATTCAGATTTGGTAATTGCCATGTTTATTTATCCTTATTATATTTTTTGCCGTCAGGAACAGTTGTTCGGAATTTCCGAACAACTGCTGTTTAATTCAACTCATACTCTTTTCATATTTCACAATTTTTAATTCCCATAGAACAAATAATCTGCGGCAGGCGGTTCACTTGTTCTTCATTATCGGTAATACACAATTTATCGTCATCCCGAAGCGATACCACGAGGTTTGACAAATCGTCATCCGATATGCCAGCTTTGAGCTGGCGATTCAGCGTGTCCCTCGCATATTCTTTCAGCGGATATTTGTAAATATCATCTACTGCCTTTTTCATCTCTTCGTTGACAAATAATGTTTCCTCATTTTTTTTAATATAGCTGTCAAGTCGCATATATACCCGATATTTAACTCCGCTCTTTTTACCGAGTGAGCTTCCCGCTGTTATCTCTTCTTTGCTGATGATGTCCACCGCAGTCTTTACAATCTTGTGATGGTCAGGCAGTTTATAGAGCGGTTTTGTGTCTTTGTTGCATTCTGCTGCCTTGAGTATGGCAAGCTGGGATTGGGTAATCATTTTGCCCTGTGCGTCGAGCCATGCCAGAACATCGTTGTCTTCGGCAGTTCGTGTATAAACTACTACCCCTTCCTTCTCTTTTTCAAAGGTATTCTCTTTTGTGGCGTAAATAACGCTTGGCATGTCAGGAATAATTTTAGAAAGGGCTGCGTCGCTGTCCAAGGCATTTTTCCATATCTGGTAGGCATACGAGGCAAGGTCAACCTCGGTATCATCCTCATCATCAAATATGCCGGATTTCTCATTATAGAGATCGTGAATATTCACCGGGTCGCCGTCAAAGAAGGTTTCATCAGACCCAACTACTTCGGCATTTTGTTTGATGCGCTCCCTCAACCGACCGCGTAAGTTAATGATTTTTTCAATACCGTCTTCTGGAAAGAATGAGTAACACAGTATTTTATCGGATTTCTGACCAATTCGGTCAACGCGTCCTGCCCTTTGAATGAGCCGGATAATTGCCCAGGGCAGATCATAGTTGACGATAATATGTCCATCCTGTAGGTTCTGTCCTTCGCTGAGTACATCGGTGGTGATTAACGCCCTCAATTCCTTTTCATTACCTTTTATGAACGGTTTTTCATTACTGACCGGGCTGAAACGATGTGCATAGTCTGTGGGGTTATCACAATCACCGGTAACGCATTCCATGCTTTTAACGCCCTTTTTCTTCAGTTGTTCATACAGATACCTGGCAGTGTCGGCAAACTGGGTGAACACCAAAATTTTTTCATTTTTATGGGTGTCATTAATTAGTTTAAAAAGGGCATTAAGCTGTCTGTCTTCATCCGGATTCCAATCTTTAGCCACGGATAATATCTTGATGATTTCCCTGCCATCGTTGATAAGCGACTTTTTCAGATTAGTTATAAACAGGTCGCTTCGTATCCATTCAAACCGATTCTTAAATTTTCCTGTAAAGAGCTCATAAACCTGTTTGGCTCGTTTCAGATATTCCTCTTCGTCCAGAATAAATGAAATGCCGTTATCCTCGCCGTCTGCATCCGTATCATTATCTTCGATAAAGTCATCCAGATTTTCCACAATGTTTTTGCCGATTGGAATAAGCAATTTGTTTTCGGCAGCATAAACGAAAACAAAGTTACGGAGAATATGGCGGGAAAGAGAGAGCAAAAAGGAATAACCGCTGCTTTCCAATCGTTTGAACAGATTGGTGCGGCAGAAACCCACAAGCCGTTTGCCTGCCCGTGAAAGGTTGGCGATAATGCGGTCTTCTTTTTCAGTAGGTTTTAGCGTGGATTTGGGATTGATATAATTACCAAGCCCATATCTGGGCAGGTCAAGGCTGTTAATAGTATCTACAATTGTGTCTGAATAAAGCTTGGCATACCGGTCTTTCTTATCATTTGGATTGAATGTGTATTCTACTTTTTTCGGAATACGGTCAGGAAAATAGAATTTTGTTCCATCCAAAAAAATCAGGTATTTACGACTATTAGTGTTGTCAGTAGCCGCATAATTGGTTTTAATAAAGCTGCGTGTCCTTCTCACCAGATAAAGACGCATTAGTTCTCGCCAGTCATCTGCAAAATCACTTTTCTCGAATGCTTTAATGCTTCTAATAAATGTTTCTGTATGCTTCGCTGTCCAATGCACCTGGCCACCAATGCTTTCAATATACCTCTCAGGGCTGATACCGAGGTCTTTGTCATAGGACAGGAATAATCGCAGTTGATTTGACAAGTCAATATATTACTTGTTGTAAGGTGTTGCGGAAAGCAGAATGACCTTGCTTTCGTTTTCCTCAAGATAGGATTTAATAGAACGGTAGCGGCTTCCCTCATCGTTACGCAGATTATGACTTTCATCAATAATAACAAGACGGTATCGTCTTAAATCAGGAAGTTGGCTTTGCACCATGCTCTGTGAAATGACCTTAGCATGGAGCTGATATTTATGGACATAGCCTTCCCACATATCAACAATGTTCTTCGGACAGATAATCAGCGTTTCAAGAAAAAAGTCTTCTTCAAACATCTTGGCAATCGCAGTTGCGGTTATCGTTTTACCAAGCCCAACCACATCGCCAATCATTACACCGCCGCGTTTATGCAGATGATGAGCAGCGACTAAAACAGCTTTTTGCTGAAAATCCAGTAATTCTTGCTGAAATACCCTTGGAAGTTTGTATTCGCTCATACCTGCGCGAGCCTCGCGGGAGAGATGATAAGCAATTTTCAAGTAGATATGAAATGGTGATACCAACCTATCAGCTGCCCAACTTTCATCTATAATCTGTATCAGTTCATCTGTAATATCTATACATTTGCTATCATTCCATCGGTCATCAAACCATCTTGCAAGTTTGGAGGCGGCATCCTGATCCATGACATCAATATTCAGTTCCCCTTGCTTGGATAATCCCGCTAAGGTAAGATTACTGCTTCCAAGAAAACCAACCACCGGCACCCGGACATCATCGCTAAAGGCGAGGTAGAGCTTGGCGTGGAGTTGATGCCTTAAGTGGAGTTTGACAACAACCTTTTTTTCTTTGAGCTGGTTGCTTAATTTTCGTAAATATATCTCATCTCGTTCGGTCGGCGAGCCAATGGTCAATTGTTCCCTAAATTCATAGGCAAGTTTTTTCTTCAGCTTAAGCATTTCTGCTTGGTCGATGAAATAGGATTCGTCATGTAAAAATGATTCTCTCAATATTTCCAGAGGCAGCTTTTGCATCCCAACAAGAAGTCGGCAATACCGAAAGACTGTGTCATTCTTTTCAGTTACTGGCATACCGGTTAATGCGTCAATCTTGTCGGCTATTTTCTTCCAGCCGCGAAGATTAAAATAACCAACGCAAAAATCACCACGCTGGGAAAGTTTTAAGGTTTCAGCCAGTCCATCCGAAAGTTGGCTTTCAATATTGTCATAGATTTTTGGCATTGCATCCTCGCTTTATTTTCCTCATTCTGAATACCACGCGATTGTGATGAACTTTTGGAGGCGGGGTTATTGTTTTGCTCATAGAGCAAGCGTCAGAGTGTGCGATTTTGATACCACCTTATAAAATTGCTACAGGATATGGAGCAGTTACGACTACAAAACTTTGACTATCAGACTATCCGACTATCGGACTATCTGCCCCCTCTTCTTCTTGCCGTATCCTCCATGCTTAGAGGTTCATCGCTGTGGCGTTCTGTATCATAGGCTGATATTGTCTTTAATCCCTGGAAGCATCCCTTTATTTTGAAGATTTCTTCCTGAGATAAGGGTGAGACTTCGCATGTTCGCAGTGGTGTATTTATTTGTATCTCATCAGGATTTATCTCAAATGCCAAATCTGCCATTTTTTCTGCTGCTTCTTTATTTTCTGGCACAAACATCATCTGGATGGCTAATTGTCCGTGATATTCTTGTTTGAATCGCTTTATTCCCTGATAAATCTTCTCAAAGGTAATCCCTGCTGCCGGATTATTTATCAAGTCAAGCGACTCTTGTGACCAGGCATCCAGCTTAGCCACAACTACATCTGCCAGAGCCAATTCCTGTATCACATCATCCCTATCCAAAAGTGTAGCATTGGTCAGGACAGCTACAGGTTTTGCCATAAGGGTTCTGACCGCCTCGATTGTCTCCCCCAGGTTTCCTGCCATGCTTGGCTCACCACTACCGGAAAATGTGAGATAATCTATCCTGACCTCAGGCAATCCCTTTAATTCTCTGATAATTTCCTGAGTAGGGACATATACTCTTCTGTTTGTAGGTACTGCCTGAGCCCTTCCAATCTGACAATAGGTACAATCAAAGCTGCATATCTTTTCTGTCTTTTCTGTCTTTTCTGTCTTTTCTGTCTTTTCTGTCCGTGAAAGCAGGTCTATGCCCAAAGAAACACCTAATCTCCATGAAGACACGGGTCCATAAATATATTTCAGTGCAGAACTCACAACTACCTCCGTAATTTAACTGCACAGGTATGAAGATGTTGCATCTCTTCATACTCCTCGCAGCACACACTTTTGGACATAGGGTGAAACAGTCTGTTGAATATCCTTCATCTGATCATTTGTATAGGGTATTATCTTCAGATATTCAGGGTCAAGGGCATTGTCGGGCACAAATGCTTGCAGGACATATTTTTTTGCACCACTTACTGACTCTGCCATGGTCATAAGGATCTCTTTGGTATGCAAGGATGGCACAACCGTTGTCCGAAACTCATAGCCAACTCTTGAATCCATGACAATTCTGATGCTTTGTTTGATTCTTTCACCTATCTTCTCATCATTTATTCCGGTCATTTGAGCATAAGTATCCAATGGTGATTTGATGTCCATGGCAATATAATCTATTAACCTTTCGTTCAGCAGCCTCTGCAACATATCAGGGAAGCTGCCATTGGTATCTAACTTTATCAAAACACCAATATCCCGAAGTTGTCTGATAAAATCAGGCAAATCCTCATACATGCACGGCTCACCGCCAGACAGACAAACCCCGTCAATCCAGTCTTGTTGCCCTATCAAATAATTCTTCACTGTTTCAAATGAAATGGTGTTATATTGTTCTGGATTGAGCACCAGCCCGGAATTATGACAATACAGACACCTGAGGTTGCAGTGAGGAAGGTACAGAGTAGAGACTAATTTCCCTTCCCAATCAAGCATGGACATCTCAATAAATCCTTTGATAGTAATCATCGTTATTCTTTCATATCCTCCTTGCGAACAACCTCACTTATTCTGGATGTGTCCATTTTATGCCAGATACCTTTTATGAATTTGTGTAATTCTGTTGGATCTTCTTCTTCTGTTTCTGTCTCCCTTACCCTTGTAGATGGGGCATCAGACACAAAGGTCATCAGGGTTACCTCTGGCCAGCAAAAAAATCGAACAGGCTTATGATGCCATCCAAGTCCTCGATTAACATAAAGGTATGTGCTTTTTAGCCTATATAATCCAGATAGATATTTACTCTTCCAGCCATAAAACTGCCGTATCCATCTGACACCACACTGACCGCCATGCGTATCGCCTGAAAGCATGAGATCAATGTCAAACATGCTGTTAATCTCAATATTTGATGGGTCATGATCCAATAGGATAACAGCATCATCCTTTTCAACCCCTCGCATAAGCCTTTTAAGGTATGGGACAGTACTATTATGTCCATAGCGAAGACCAATCAGCCACAATCGATTACCATTAGCCAAATCTATGCTTGTTCTTTCATCGAAAAGCATAGTCATTCCTGCTGTTTTGCCTTCTCGTTTCCACTGATTAGGGGTTACGAATGTATCGCAATTTCCTAAAATACCCCAGATACCAATTTTTGCCTTTAATCTCGATATTGCTTCTATGCATGGCTCAAACCCATCCCTCTTGGTGATAAAATCACCGGTAATGAGGATAATATCAGGTTCTAAGGCATTGGTAATCTCTATCATCCTTTTTTCAAGCTCTCGAATTTGGTCAATGGTATGAATATCAGAAAGCTGAACAATCTTTATCCCTGACAATGCCTTAGCCAATTCTGGCTGATCAATCACAACCCTTTGTACCCTGACCCAGTTTGGTTCAATATAAACCGCATAATAGCAGCAAAGGGCTATTCCACCAATAGCAAGAAATGGGCTTAATAATAACAGGGCAATAAAAAAGCAGCAACCCAATGGCTTTTTGTTATGGGTTTCCTGCTTAGCTTGCCACATTTGAAAAAAAGCTCGAATCGACATTTTTCACCTGCTTAATATAGATAGATTTGGCTGATTACTGGTACTCAATGTTCAGGTTTTTTCGACCTGTGTAATGCAATCAGAAATCACCACAAAGGCATGAATTGTTTTTATTTACCATCTCTTTTTGACAGGATTACAGGATGGACACGATAATCTACCTTGCAATCCTGTTATCCTGTCTAAATTTTCCTTAACTGATACTCGATGTTCAAGTTTTTTCGACCTGTGCAATGCAATCAGAAAGCATCACAAAGACATGAATTGTTTTTATTTACCATCTCTTTTTGACAGGATTACGGGATGGACAGGATAATCTACCTTGCAATCCTGTTATCCTGTCTAAATTTTCCTTAGATGAAGGCTTATCCCTCAATGCACCAATTCAGAAGCTGGCACTACCTCTATCCCCTGAGCCTTTAACAAGGGCATCATCTCGCTTAAGACAGCTACGGTTGATCCCTTTGTAGCATGACCAATACCAATGGCTGTACCATCCTTTTTTGCAATAGCAATCAGGGCATTCATCTGTTGTTTAACATGCTCAATATCATTGATATTATCCAGAAACACCTTTCTTCTTGCAGCATTGATACCATATTCCTTGGCAAACTTATATGCCACAGTTTTTGGGGTAGTAAGGCTATCAACAAAGTACAATCCTTTTCCTTTAAGTTTGTCCATGAATAACGCCATTAGCTTTGAATCTGCGGTTGCTCTGGAACCCATGTGATTATTTACCCCTTTAATGTATGGAACATCCTTGATTGCCCCCTCTAATTGCCTTTGCACCTCTTTCTCAGACATACCAGACAACAGTGCCCATTTATATGGTGAGCTGTTTTTTCTGTCTGCCATACAAAGAATATCACCATCTGTTATCTTTGAGTTTCCACAATATTCCATGGGCATATGAAGCATGACCTCAAACCCGCATCGATGCGACATCTCAGCTGCTTCTTTTGAACACATTAACCCAGGGATAATGCTCATGGTTAACGGCACCTTTATTTGCCATAATTTACGGACAAACCCACCAGTAACATAACCCACATCGTCTAAGATTATAGTTATCTTCGCAATAGTTTTGGTAACTGTTGCCGGTTGTTCAGGTATTAATGGTATAATCTGACTGCAGGATGAGTGAATAGGCAAAGATATCTCTTGTGCCTTCTCAATCTTTTCCGGCATTTCGCTGGTTGGTGGTATTTGTTCTTTTTGGATAAGAGGTGGTACCTGCAACACCTTTGACACAGGAACATCTTTTGTCAGAGGTGATACCTGCCTACATACAGTTGGTATGGATTTTCGTTCAATTCTCTGGTGGAGATACTTCAGGGCAACACTAAATATCACTATTGAAAAACACACTGCAAAAACAGTAGCTATAACAAGACCAAATGTATCTTTTTTCATAACAATATCTTATCTCATCCTCCGTTGCATTGATAATATGTAACTATTCAGATATTCAGGAGTCAGAATTCTTGAACACTTATCCTGAATAGTTTAGCATATTATATCCCTTGCGTCAATCCTTTTTTTCTTACTTGCACAACTTTAGATAAAGATGGTTTATTTGAAGATATGTTCAGACAGGGAAGGGAGAATTGTAATTAAGGGCAGTTCCAAAAATCAGCTTATTACTCGTTAGGATGCAAAAATGTCAATGATAACGAGAAGAGAAAGAACCACAAAGGGTGTAATATCGATGGGAAATATTGCAACGAAACAGGAGAATTACAAATGAGAGGAGACTGACAAGGGTAATCCTTAGAATTCACACCCTTTGTGGTTCTTTCTCTGCAAACAAGTGGTGATTTTTTAATTACACAGGTTGATCTATTTTTACAAAATTCCCAGAAAAACCTCAATTACAAATCACATTCATTTTTTTACGCAGACCATTGCCTCATTAGATATTCTTTCAAAATCCTGATAATTACGAATATCCCTATCCCTGTTTGTTGCACATCCAATAGACATGGACAAAAGGGAATGCCTTTCTTTATCTCTGAGAATATACCCTCGTTCTACATCATCCTTGTGATAGCAGGCATGGATGCGTCTGTCAAATTCAGATGTTATTTGATTGCTAAGTGTTTCTACATTACCAGATGAAGTGATAACTACAAAATTATCACCACCAATATGTCCGATAAAGTCATCCTCATTGCCAGAGGTCTTTATAACCTCTCGCAAAACCTCGGCAACTAATTTGATCACCTTATCCCCGTGAAGCAATCCATAAACATCATTAAATGCCTTCAAATTATCCAAATCAACCCGAAGTATACCAAATTTTTTAGAAGGATCACTGATTCGTTTAAGGATGTCTGATTCAATGCAGGATGTCCCTGCCAACCCGGTTAAGGGATTCACATCCCTCTCATGGTCCATCCGTCTTAAATGAGCATTAATTCTGGCTACAAGCTCACGGAGATTAAAGGGTTTTGTAAGATAATCATCTGCACCACTTTCTAAGATAGCTATCTCATCATCTATGCTACCGGTTGTAGAAAGAACAATAATAGGGATCTGTGTTGTTCTGGGATCCTGACTTAACCTACGGCACAGTGA
>JBDRAP010000216.1:0-14779 GCA_043823615.1 bacterium | reverse complement strand
AGGAGAAGAATCACAAAGGGTGTAAACACTTAGGAAAAATAATTGCGAGCGATAACAAGATAATTGCAAATGAGAAGAACTATTGACAAGAGGTTGCATCTTAAGAAGTTACACCCTTTGTGGTTCTTTCCCTCTGTAAATGAGATTGATACGATATAGATCGCTATCCCAAATTATCAGTTGATGATCTGACAGAAATAGTGTTGCACTTGCTTGTGGCATGTGCACCCATTAAAGCCTGAAGGGCTGGTATTATTATAGCCTATAGTGCAATAATGTTTCAACCCCCGAAGGGGTGGCATTATTGTAGGGCTCTGTGATAATTTCTAATTGCACAGGTCGAAAAATCCCACCCTGATAAATCAGGGTGCTAATCTCAATTGAGAACAGCACCATGATTTATCAGGGTGGATTAAGGAATAGACAAACAATTTAATCGCTTCAGTGGTTTAATAAGGGGATGGAAGATGTCGATTTTTATAGTACAATACTCCAACCCGTACTCTCCCTATATTTTGGCAGGATTGATTTTGATGTATTTGAACTACTCCAACACACTGTCATTCCGAGAAGCATGGCGACGAGGAATCTCACAAATGGCATAAAACATGAATTGTCGGAGTAGCATTTTAAGCCATGCCCATAATTATTAGATTGCGATCTGTTCCTCTTCCTTTTGAACCTCTACTCTTCCCACTTCCTCCTCCAGCACCTGGATGGCCCCGCTAATCCGCAGCAGGGTATCACGCAGTTCAGCCCGCTGTTTATCTAAGGTATCAAGTTGCTGCTGACCTTTTTGAAACTCTTCCTTTAATTCTTCTAACCGTTTTTGTAATTTTTCTTGCATGTTTTTCTTCCTCCTTGTTTATTAACAGAGGGCAGGCACGGGGGCCTGCCCCTACGGCATTGTCATGAATCACCATCCTTACCCAGCAATTTTAGTTGAATGGGCCAAGTGCCAGAGTGTATTTCAATGGCTGCACCAAGTATCTTTTCTGTGATCTGCTTAATTTCCATTCTCTGTGCCTCTGCGTCTCTGCGGTGAACTATTATCATAATCCTATTGCAGCATTACCAGCACCGGTATCTTTCCCTTGCCTTTTTCAAGTGGTGCTAAGGCTTTGCCAATTATCGCACCTATACCCTGCAATTTATCCAATACCTTTTGGGCATGGCCTGGTGTTGTGCTTGTGGTTAGTAAATCGCCAACCTCAATTGAGGCAATATCAGCGTCTACCTTGCAATGGGCATAAGCACCAAGGGTTACCATTAATCCCTTCTGATTAGGACCAACCTTTGTTTTATCTAACACCTCTTCTTTCTCCACAGCCTTACCCTTCTTCTTTTTTTCCTTCTCCTGTTCTTCGGGTGCTTCTTCAATATCTATAAGTGAGACCCCATCAACAATCCCACAAATTCGGGTGTCATAGGATGTATCAGATAGATCAACCTCAGGGATAGGGATGTTATTATTCATCCCGTAGTAAAGTGAGACTTGATTCTTGCCAATGATTACCACATCCCCTTGCTCAAGGGATTTGCCAAGTTTGTTGATGAAGTGATCAGCTACATAGCCAGATTTGGGTCCCATTCCTATAATATTGTTTGCCCGAAGATTGTCTGCCAGAATAGAACCGTTTACATGCAGTTTCGCCTTCGGATCTGTCGTCCCAATGCCGACATTACCAGAGGGCATTAAGGCAATGTGATCATCCGGATCGTTAGATGTCCCAATCTCCAAAGTAGTGGATTCGCCACTTCTGGCATAGTATCGCATCCATGCTGCATCACCGCCTCCACCACTGGGATTTACAACCTGTGCAATTAAATTATACCAATTCCCACCCCAATAAATTGAGGTGCTGATCTCAATAATCGTAACACATTACCCGTCTGAAGTAAAGACTAACCGCAGAGACACTGAGACGCAGAGAATTTACGCAAAGTCAGAGGTTATATTATTCTGTCATCTCTGTGAACTCTGTGTCTCTGCGGTTCATATTCTTTTCTTGCACTTCACTTAAGTAAATAGTTACCAATAATCTAACAAATCGAACCCATTTAACCTCTAAAGTACGAACCATTAAAATATGTTCCATTAAAAAAACCCTGAATAAGCAATTTATCTTTCATCAGATGGCTTTCTTTTGTTTTTGTTTCTGTTCTTAACGATGTCTTCTCAAGCTGCTCATGCACTTGCCTGAATTTACAATCAATTCCAATTTCAAATTTATCATCATGGGATTGCGTCTCTTTGCTTCTGATTTCAGAGGTAACTGTAAGCCTGTCAACTGTGGGGTGAGACTCTTTCAGCCTATCTTCTGATTTTATCCTTAGAGATTCGTCTGTTTTCTGCTCTTCTGACAAGAAAACCTGAGATTCTATTCCCACTAATTCAGATACTTGTTCATGAGTTTCTTCAAATGGTTTAAGTACATATTCAATGATCGTTTCAATCCCGGCAGACTTAACCCTTCCAATCTCTTTTTCTAACAGTTTTTGAAGGTTATCGATTTGCAGCTTAGCTTCCTGATCTAATAAATCTTGTAAATTTTTTGGCAATCTGACCATAAAGGTTGCTGTTTGTCTTTCTATCCAATCAAGCCTTACTTCACCAGAAAGTTTGTTCTCTTCTTGAATATCAACTGCAATTACATCAAAGCTGCTATGGTCAAAAACCGCCTCTTCAAATAGACTTTCTTCAAACCTCTCCTTAAGAGAGTTATATATTGAGGTTCCAGCCTGCAAGACAGTAGAAGACCATTCTGCCTTACCGGGAGATAACTCTGGCGGAGAAAGTCTTTTTTCTTTGCAGTAGTATTGGGTAGGGTAATCTTTGGACAGACATCCCAGTCAAAAACTGCGGCTACAACCTCTATTATTGCTTTGGTAGTGCCAACGCCCTCAAGATAGACCTTAATCATTCTTTTAAGCCGTCTGCGGTATTTTTCTATTGACTCACCCTCAATTGGTCTGATATCAAACAGACTTCCTAACCTGTTCAGGTCATCTATCGTCTCTTTATCTCTATCAGCATGATTCACCCAGTGAGCACGCATTACCTCAAAGATGTCATCTTCGATACACTGAAGTTTTTTTCCAAAGATGTCAACTATGCTATAAATAATGGACTCTTTGCCTATATTCTGATATAATTCTGGTAAGTAGCTAAAGATTTTATCTGTTTTATTCAAGGTGATACTCCTTCTCTTACCCTTAAGACTCAACCGTCATAAAGGTAGTTTCAAATGACAACTCCCCTAACTCAGCTTTTTCAAATTTACCAATGATAATATCATTATTCTTCAAAACCCTATTTGTTGTATCCTCGCTTTCATTCATGGTAGTTGTTATCTTATTAATCACCGCATTATGTACATTGGGAGCACTTAAGGATAATGCTACAATCTTGTTAGCTAAAACTTTTTCTCCCGGTTTTAATTCAAGTGTATATTCTGTAATTTTTTCTCTTATCTTACGCTCTATTTTTCCTACTTCTTCCTTAAGTAAATCCGACTGATCCAGGATAATTCTAAGGTACATATCTATCATTACCTTTTCAACAAATAAAGGGTTAACCCTTATTCCTGCAGCTCGTGTGGTTTCAACTGCCTCTAATATCTTTGCCTTTTTATCATCCATACAATCGATAACCACATTGATTTCACCCGGAATTCCCTGAGGCATCTCATGAATTATAACAGCCTTTGCCCCTTGGCTCATAGCGGCAAATTTAATAGCATCTATGGTAGCCTTACCTATTCCGGCAAGGAGATTTTTTGCTCTAAGTCGAAGCTGGGCATCGGTTTCATCGCTAACACCCAGCACAATATCTGATTCATTGGTTAGTTTTTCTATCCCTAAAACAGGCTTGGGCATAATAGTAAGTTTTTTTTCTTTTTCAACCCTGCCTTTTTCACCGGCTATTGTTGCTCTTATATCTACCTCGACCTCTTTTTTCCCTTTACATAGGGTTGCACTTTCTATGGTTTCAAAATTAGGCAAATCAGCCCCGGTAACAACAGTTCCTGATGGAATAGTAATATCTGCGGGTGCAGGGGTATTCCTTGAGAATGTAACCTTGCCAAAGGCATGATCAGCAGTGCGTCTTTCTAACCCTAAGATTGAAATCACAAAATCTAAGGATTTACCCTCTGCTGTATCAACAAAGGCTGACAGGTATACCCTGTCTAATTGACTATAAAGTAAAGCTATCTCTCTGGAGAGAGCTTCCACAATTGTTCTGGTTACGCTGCCAATATTTATATCAGTAATCTTCTTATCAGCTACAATTTCGCTTAAAATCTCACTTGCAACCTCTTGATAATTTCTTTCTACAAAAGCCAATTTAGCACCTCCTGTGAATTTAGAGACAGAGGACAGGCACGGGGGCCTGCCCCTACGGCATTGGATGTCCCGCGCCGGTGGTGGGTATGTCCCCTAACCCACTAAATCTAAATGTTCTACTGATATTATGTTCCTAACGGAACGATTGTCCTTATGCTTTATCAAGCTGTTCTACCGTTATTATATGCAATCTGATAAATAACTTGACACAGTATTGATTTTATTATCCTGTTTATCCTGTTCATCCTGTCAAAAATGGAAAAACCAGATTCAAGGGCTTAGCCTCATTAATTGGAAGAAGCTCTACAAATACATCCACCCGATTACGAGCTACTGATTTTACTTCAATACCGAGTATCTCCTCTACCCTGGGGTCCTGCAAGATGGTTTCCTTGCAGTATAATTTTGCTATACCCCTTGTTCGGACATTATTCAACTCACCAATAAGTTCATGCAGCCTTGAGCCATAATTTGGATGACCCAACTTGGCTAATGCCCCCTTGGGTGTAAGCAATCTAACCGTAAGAGCCTGTACCAAGTTGTCATGTTTAGTTACCAAAGCCAGATCATTCACTTGGTTTCTCTTGGTAGCTGTTTCCAAATCTGTCTGTAGATCTCCCCTTTTCCAATATTCATCACTCAATTTCAAGTCAGTACCCAATAGTTCTTTGGTCATAATTAATTCTCCCTTTGTAAGCATTCAGCCATCAGCTATCAGCAGTCAGCAAAGACCGTAAAATCAAGCACCATAGAGACAGGTCTGAGACCTGTCTCTACCACTTTACGCCTTCCTGTGTCAAAGGTGCTGCCTGAATTATTGAATGCTGATAATGCCTTGCATCCCTCGCTGGCGGGGGCAGGGGGTGGTGTGGCTGAAGGCTGACTGCTGACAGCTGATAGCTTATGCATCACCCAATCATCACTGTTCCAACAGCTATTACAGTTCCTACCGGCATATCTGCCGGGTCATTACAAGTCATAGCCATATCACCATTTCTCGCCGCCATCTTGCCATTTATCTTCACGGTCAGACTACCCATCTGAATAGTTGCCTTATTTGCAGGAGGCTTCTGGAACGGTCCTCCCTGAGGAATATGCGGCGGCATGTTCTGTGCCGTAGAGTCTACGGTAGCTGCCGGCATACCCATAATCTTCACATCAGCACTCAAGCCTCCATTGATAATTCCGATAAATGGATGTGGTAATGGGGTAGGCACAGGTCCCCCGGGAGTCGGAATCATGATAATATGTATATCCGTAGCCATTATTTGGTCACCTTGTTTTGCTGCCGGCATACTCATTGTTGGCTTGCTCCTTCTTTCCATTTTTGACAGGATGAACAGGATAAACAGGATAATAAAATCAATACTGTGTCAAGTTATTTATCAGATTACATGTAATGGGTCAACATCAGACACACCCCGTCTGCTTCGCAGCCACCCCTCTCAAGAGGGGATTTTCTGTATTCCCCTCTAACAAGAGGGGTTAGGGGTGCGTAACATCCTCATTTATTTGGGTATATACTATCCACTTGCCATCTGCTAATTAATATTCACCATTGCCCCCTTAATATCCATGGTAGCGGCAGCTTCTATCTTGGCAGTTGCCCCTGATTTAATAGTCATTGAGGCACCACTTTCTATCTTTGTAGAGGCACCTGTTTTGAATGTGCCGTCAGTGCCTGCCTCAATCTTAGTCGCCTGATCACTTTTAATATTAATATTGGGAGCAGATAGCGACATATCCTTAGTTGATTTTAATTCCATTTTACCTTCAGAGGTAATAGTCGTATCGTTTTTGGTTTTAATCTCAAGTTTTGCCTCTGATTCTATAATAATATCCCCGTCTTGTTTCATGGTTAATATAGATTTCCCTGCCTCCACAATCACCTTTCCATCACTTTTTCCCTCTTGCACAAGGGTTAATTTAGTCGTTCCTGCCTGAATATATACCTTTGCATCCACTATTTGTATTTTAAGACTCTCGGGCATTTCCAGCAACAACTCTCGTGGCGGTGAATTTTCCTGAATATTTCTTATCTCTAACTTAACTGCCTTATTATCTTCGGCATGTAATGGCAGTCGATGAATAATCTCATTTGGGTTGTTTACCGGTGGTCTATCCTCATCGTTGTACAATCTGCCAATAATAATCGCTTGATTTACATCACCCTGAACAAAAGACAGGAGGACTAAGTCGCCTACATTGGGTATAGCAACCGTACCGATATGGCCTGTAGCTACTGGTACTTTGCGTAATTCTAACCCACTATTTTTAAGTTTTACATTACATTCATAATTATCCTTATCGCCTTCGTCGGCATGGGGAAAAACAGAGGTAACCACCCCTAATTCTCCAATCCGTATCTTGCTTAATTCATGCTGAACTATTTTTTGAATTGTTTCTACTATATTAGCCATCCAACCCTCTAATCCCTATCCTTGTAATAAACCCTGTGTCCTTGCTTAAATAATGCCCTACACCCCGCACCTGAAATACACCATTCATCTCGTCATTCGGCATCCCTTTAATCTCAATTGCATCGCCCAATTTAATATTTGCATTGCCTAATATCTTGAGCATACCACTTACAGTATTCTTTTTGATAGCCTTTAATTCAGCCTGAGCAAACATATCAGCGGCATCCTTAGTTTTAATAGTGGCATCTTCAATCCTTTGTTCTAAGCCGGTTCCTGTAGTACCCTTATAATCCTTAAAGTCTTTGGTTAGCCAATGCGAAGTCTCTGCACCTTGTGAGCTTGCAGGGCTTTCACCAAAAACACTAATCCCTGAGGCGACCTCTTCCTGCGTGTATTTTTCAAACTCTAATATCTCTTTACCGTATTCAACGATATGGTCAGCAGATGTCTTGGTAAACCCCTTGAATACTAATCTGCTCTCCGCAGTCAGGTAAACATCCCCGCCACATCTTCTCGCTAAATCCCGAATATGCTCATACCCATTTCTCGCAGAGTCAATAGTATAGAAAGGAAACTCAATGCCATCCTCTTTCTCACCCACGGTAACCTCTGCCTGACCGGCTAAATCCGCTGTAATAGCCCCTGCAGTTTGTTTTTCATAGACTTGGTTGATACGCAAATCAAGCAGCTTAGAGATAGCATTTAGCCCGATTACCTTTGTCTGTGTTATGCTCGGCTCAATACTCACTATTGTTCCCTCAATCACCTTGACCATGCTATCCTTGTCGCCCAACTCAATTATTACATTATCACCTCTATTCACACTTAATTCATTCCCCTGTGCTAATGTAATGTTAAAGCTATCTGCCGGGATGTCCATATCCAGTCTAACCTGAATACTGATTACTAAGCTTGATGTCGGCTCAGTCAAAGAGTCAATAGTAGTTGAGCCTATGGTTAATTTATAAGCTGGTTTAAGCATTTCATATCATCCTCTGAAATTTGCAATCCCATTTCATAACCTATACTCAACAGGCAAGAATTTGGCACGAGAAACATACCCCATACCCCTTGCAGAGGACATCCAATGCCATAGGGGGTAGGGGGCAGGCCCCCGTGCCTGCCCTCTGTCTCACCCACAAAATCAGGGGAGAAAATGTCAGGTCAAAATTTATCCTGATAATCTGCGAAATCTGCGTCCCATTATTGATCGTACTTTTTCATGCCATTCCTTTGATTTTTTCTACAGTGCGCATTGTTGCTATCCCAAGCATCCCGAGAAGCAGAGGCATGAGTGTTGCCATATCTAATTGAGGTGGAACGGGTATCTTCCAAATTAGGCTTCCCCATGCAAGAAACGGCTGCAACAGGTACTCGTAACATAACCCTACCCCACACACCCATCCAACAAACGGACGCCATCCAGAACGAAAAAACGATCCGCTTTGCTCTTCCAGCTTGTTGAGTTCAACCTGTCCCTGCAGGATCTCTCGATCCATCTGGTTAGCCATCGTCTCAAGCTGGGTCACCTGTTCGATGAGCTTTATCCTCATTTCCTCGGTGAGTGGCGCTGTCCCTGTTACGGCAGTCCTCACATCCTTTGCCAGACCACCTACCGAGTTGATTAATGCCCCAACACCTTGTTTGATAACATCTTCGAACCATGGCATAATTAAATCCTCCTTGTGTATAGGTAAGCGTTCAGCCGTTAGCTATCAGCTTTTGAGAGACTCGATGGGCAACAAAAACAAGAGCAACATTCACCATTATCTTGTTTCCTGTTTTTAGCTGATTGCTGATAGCCGAACGCTTACCCTATGGAGCATATCCCTCCAAACTTGAATCAATCCATTGCTGCCTTAATAGCAACAAGAACAAGCCCTATTATTCCGCCAATAAGATCTGTTATTGCAGCTGTCTTAGCATCACCCGTGGCAGTACTAAGAGCAGCAATCTTAGGCATTAGGGTATTAATCTCAGTCTTAAGTTTATCCAGATCGTCTGCTTGAAAAGCCATTTTTCTTCACCTCCTTAGTAGTAGAGACAAACGGCCGTTCGCCCCATACTCGTAATTCTAATTGCACAGGTCAAGGCTTCCTGCTTTACTTAAATGAACTTAGGTAAATTTTTCCTTGAATGTATTCGTTATTCCTCCCCAATCTGTTCCATCACTGCTGCCACCACCTGCTAATGTAAGTAATAGCTTAGCTATAATCTTGATAGAGGTGGTACTCATGGCAGAAGCCCAGTTATCCTCACTTGTCATTTTTTTTATTCCATTCAATAAATCCCCAAGCAATTCTTCTGTTTTTGTATATCCCGCTAAAGGCAAACTTAATCCCAGCGATTCAGCTAACTTTTTTAAGGCATCTGTTTCAAGCCCACCTAATATGTCACCAAAGGTACCTAACCCTTCCTTATCCAAACTGTCAAGGAGGCCATTAAATTGTTCAGAATCAATATTATCCATTAGACTACTCATCTTTTCGCTATCAAGTCCCATGGATGTTAAGGTATTTTCTAATTTAGCATCTTCTACCAACGATTGAAATCCTAACTTAGATTCTGAATCAAGCTCTTTTTCTATAGAAGAGCTTTCGTTCTGTGGTGGTGGAGTAAACTCTTGTAAAGATATTTGATAGCAAATAGTATCCGGATTACTTGCAGCCTCAGCAAAAACTAAGTTTTTGATGACTACCTCTTTTACATCTGTCTCAGCAATAATATCTGCCATAAATGGGATCGGCTCGCCGGCAACAAATTTCTTGCGAAGCTCTTCTAAAAACTTATCCCGCACCTCATCCCCATGTAATGTGCCGTAAATAGTAATTGATGTGGGAAATTCACCCATATCCTGCAACATGCTTCCTGCAAGACCAGGGATTCTATGCTCTACCAAGGCACGATTCTCTGCGGTGCTGATGTGTTGAATGCCTCTTATCTCCCATTTGTCTATTATTGGCTTTATCTTCATAGCTTTATTCCCCATCTCTCAGCTTGTTCTATTAATATCTTGTTGATCCTTTTTTCTAATAACTGCATATCTTCATCAGATCTGGTACTGCTGCTTACTTGAATATTAAATGTATTGCTAATCAGTGGAGTAGAGGGCAGGTGCTCAGATAATCTGGTAACCACGGATTGCGAATCACAGGGCTTAATCATGGGCATCTCTGCTTCAATTGGCAACTCTTTTAGGGCTGTTAAGGATTTTTCATTGGCTCCAAACCATTTTTCTGTCAGTAAGCCTAATTGCCCATCTACTTTTATGCCAAACTGCTCCTGTATCCTTGCCTCTGATTCTGTTTGTGGAGAGCTAACCCCATCCGGATAAATCCGTGACTCAGAAATCCCCGGGCCATCAGGTGTTTGATATTTATCACGGGATAAAGCAGAAAGGATTCCTGCTGTAACAGCGTCATCTCCAACAAACTCACCGGGTATCTTACCAGCCTTGCCCTTTTCTTCAGCCGGCATATCAACATTACACCATGTATCCAATGCCTCTTCAGACACCCCTGCACCCTCTATCTTCCTGCCAAACTGCTCCTTTATTCTTGCCTCTGATTCTGTTTGAGGAGAGCTAACCCCATCTGGATAAATCCGGGACCCTGAAATCCTCGGGCTATCAGGTGTTTGATATTTGACCCGGGACAAAAAAGGCGGGGTTACTGCCATAACAGTGGAATTATTTATTAGTTTATCAAGTAAAATCCGGGTCACCTTATCAGTCTTTATTTCCTTGAGTTGCTGGAAAAGATCAGCGGCATTCCCCTCATCCTGCTTTCTCCCCTCAGTGGAGGGGTTGTCTGTCAACGATCCTTCGAGGATATTTGCTTTTCCCTGCCCTCTCTTCTGAGGAGGATATGATTGGATGTCCGAATCCTCTCGGGGCTGCCTTCCCTGCTGCTCTCTTTCCTGAGAAAAGAAGGCAGACAAATCCTGACATGGTTCAAAAGAGGGAAAATTCCGCCCCATAACCCTTGTCAGGGAGGCAGCACCTCTGGCGGATGCTGTCTCTGTCAGTTGGAAACATTGCGTATGGGCGGGTTCCAAACCCGACCTCTCTTTAACCATGCATAGATTCGCAAGAGATTCTGCTGCTTTTCCCTCTCCTTTTTCCATCCATGGATAAAGGCTGTTATCAACCTTTTGTTCTCTTTTCCCTATCTGACCAGGAATAAGCCTTTTTTGCTGGGCAGTATCCTCCTGCTCTGATTTTTTTACCACAGAATTTTTCCCTAATAATGCATTAAGAAGAGGAAACTCAAGCTCTTCCATCTGATGACAGCCTTCAAAAATATCTAAATTCGTGCATGGCTCCAGCACCTTTTCTATGGATAATAACAATCCCTGCAATTCTTCCCATAACTGGAAAGGTGCCCTGCCGGCATCTAACTGACAGGAAATAGAATTATTGAGAATTGTATTCACACCTTCCATTGTTTAACCCCTGTTACGAAAAGAATTCAGGAGTCAGAATACAGGAGTCAGAATGAAAGAACCTGCATCTATTTCTGAATTCTGAATTCTGAATCCTGCATCCTGCATCCTGTTATCCTGTCTCATTTACTTCTTCGACTCATTTACCATCTCCAGATAGAGCAAAATCTGTCCAATGGTCATCTCACTTGCCTGTTGCGGTGTCCAACCAAATTCCTTGGCCAAGATAAAACATGCCTTAGCCAGTGGTGCTTGAACCAAGCCTGCCAGCCCGTTTTCATTAACCGATAGTCCACTTATCTGATTAATCTTCTCTATGAGAAATTTCACTAATCCAGCAGGCATAGAGCTAATCTGCTCTATTTTAAGTTTTGGCTCAACCAATGCCTGCTGAATCATCAAGGCAGAGGTAAGGATATTATTATCCCTTGATGCCTTAACGATTATTTGAATATCCTTTACAGCAAGTGGCTTAAGAATAATCGTTTGTTTTTCATCCGGCTGTTTGGTATCTGGAGAGGGATTAAGCAATTCCCCGGGCACCTCAATCTCATAGGTCAAACTCCCACCGGCTAATAATTCTTCTGCTTTCAGAACCATACTATTTTTCACCCCTTGCTATTCAGTAGCCACAGATTCACAGATTAAAGACAATTGCCCAAGATGCTGTACACCTTGGTAGTCACAGGATTTATGCCTGCGAAACTAACGCACCTATAAAAGAGACAGAGGGCAGGCACGGGGGACTGCCCCTACGAGCTACATCTGTATCAGCCGTATCCCGAATTGTTTCTCCAGATTACGATCAACCCCATGGACAATGCCGCCGCCATTGGCACAGCAAAGTTTTCTTTTTCTGACATCCTCACTCCACCTTGGGTTAGCCGCATCTGCGCGACGATTGGCTATTATCCTCATCTTCCCTACCTCTGTTTCTTCTTTTGACAGATTAGCAGATAATTGCTTAATATCTGCAAAGATTTGCGCTTTAACCAGATTGTTTATACTCCCATTCTGTACCTTTATATCAAACATCAGGGCTGCTGCTCGCTCTGACCACAAGCTGTAGTCTGAGCAAAGCTGGAGTGCACTTTTATATAATACATCGGCATATTTTACCTCAATATTTTGGAATTCTGCACATCTTCCCAGTGCTTTAAGCATCCCTTGCCACGGTTCATTGAGAATATGCTTGACTGGATGCTGAATTGATCTGGCAAATTCCATCAGCTCTTCTTTATCCGAGCCTAAGGCTTCTACAAGTATCTCAAATCTTTCATGGAAGATATTCCTGATTATATCTTCGTGATTTTGTATCATCTCTTTAAGCATTGGTTGCAGTGACCCCTGTCCAAAGTTCCATTGACATGCCCCAAAACTTATCCCCTGACCATCAAAATCACCACTTATTCCAGCAAAGCAATCTGGAATCCCCTTATCGGTTTCAAATGATCCGGATAGGGCAAGACACTTATAATTAAGTGGTTTGGTAGTAATCGAGGGCACTATGATTTCTTCTCCGGTAAATAATGTCTTCCATGTACTTGGTCCTATAATACCATCTGCAGTAATCTTTTTTGTGCCTTGAAAGGCTTTAACCGCTGATTCTGTCCCACCACCAAAATCTCCATCAATAGTACCCTTATAGATGCCTAAAGCCTTAAGCTTTTCCTGTATCTTCTTTACCTCATCACCCCTTGAACCTAACTTATAAATTGTTTTTGTATTATCCATGAGAAACAACCTCCTTTTTAATGTAAGCGTTCAGCCGTGTCAGCTATCAGCTATCAGCAGTGAAAGGCTAAAGCCTGAACTCCAACCATAAAATCAAGGCAAATTTCTTAAATCGCGATTATAGATAGCTGACAGCTGATTGCTGAACGCTTACAATTATTGTAATAGTTCACCGCAGAGGCGCAAAGACGCAGAGAATAAATCAGATTACAGAGCACAGAGGAGACATACTACAGATTCTTCCTCTTTGGCTTTCTGTACTCTGTGTTCTGATTTCTGTTATTTGATTAATTTCCATACTCAGCGTTTCTGCGTCTCTGCGTCTCTGCGGTTAGCTGAACTGTTACCAGTTATTCAATCTCCTACTTATCCTCCACGCTCACCCATAGTGCCATAAACTCTGCTTTCTCCATGATAAAATCATCCTCTGGAATACCATATGACCAGTTTGAGAACTTTACCCCATGGATAGTAAGGATATTACTTGCTCCCGGAGTTGCAGGGTTATCAAGGTTTAGCACTATGTTAAAGGATGGTTGTGTCCATGTACCGGCTGGCCGGCTGCCTGCGGCTTCACCCAACAAGAGCTTTAGCAACGCACCGTTGATATATGCTCGTTGGATCGTTCCGGTAACATTCACATTTCCAGGCCTTAATTCTGTTGGATAGCGTTGTCCCAACTCATGGAAGGGTTTCAGGTCAGAGGTAACCCTTACCTCCACACTTGTTGCCCTGCCAACAGTGGTCAATTCATAACCATCCAGTATTTCCTTTGCCTTCTTACCCTCTTCACCCTGGTCTATTGAAAGGGTTATGGCTCCGTCTGAACCCCTGAATACACTTGTATTTACTGGCATTTTCCATACACCTCCTCTTAACTAAGATACATGATTACCTTAATGTAATCTATGCTGAAAGTAGGCTTTAATGTAACAGTAACAATACATGTTCCTGCTACCTCTTCTGCCCGTGTAGCTGTCACCTCTAACGAATACTCAGTTAGTGCTTCATCCTGAACCATTGTAGTCAAAAACCCATCCAGTGTTGATTTAAGAGCACTACGGACCCGGGAATTGTTAAGTTTGCCAATATAGGATTGACTGCCTGAACGAATACCAGCCTTTGCTTTGTCAACAATTCTACGGGTAGTAATCTGGGCAAATGCCCCGGTATCAGTGGTAATTCCTTTTATCACCAGGAAAGACCCACCTTTTCTTCCTTGTTTATCCTTATCTCTGCGGACTCTGCGAAAACTTATGCAGATCTTTGCGTGCCAAAATGAGAATTGCTGGATTACGAGAAAACCTGCTTGACATATAATATGATATGTGTTATCTTGTATCATGATGTTTGGTCAAGGAGTTAATTATGAATAACACTAAATTCCAGTTAGTCTCATCATTTCTCCCTGCTGGTGATCAGCCAAAGGCAATATCCCAATTGGTTGCTGGATTAGAGCAGGGGTTAAATGACCAAATTCTCTTGGGTGTTACCGGTTCAGGCAAGACATTTGCCATTGCCAATGTTATTGCTCAGGTAAACAGACCTACCATGGTTATCTCCCACAATAAAACCCTTGCTGCCCAACTCTATAATGAGTTTAAGTGCTTGTTTCCCCATAATGCTGTCTGTTACTTTGTCAGCTACTATGATTATTATCAGCCAGAGGCATACCTGCCTGCAAGCGATACCTACATTGAAAAAGACTCATCCATCAATGATGAATTAGACAGGCTGCGGCTGGAGGCTGCCTGTACACTGATTTCCAGAAGGGATGCGATTATTGTTTCCAGTGTTTCCTGTATTTATAATATCGGCTCACCGCAGGAGTATAG